>URWH01000059.1 GCA_900551515.1 uncultured Porphyromonadaceae bacterium | reverse complement strand
AACAGCCTCGGAACGCGCACAGATGCGCGACTTCATCGTCAACTCCGTGAAATACTGGGCCAAAGAATATCACATCGACGGCTTCCGCTTCGACCTCATGGCCATCCACGACATCGAGACGATGAACCTCGTGGCTGAGGAGCTCCGCAAGATCAACCCCAACATAATCATCTACGGCGAAGGCTGGACCGCCGGCGACTCTCCCCTCCCCGTTGCCGACCGCGCCCTTAAGGAAAACGTCAGCCACATGACGGGCATCGCCGTCTTCAGCGACGATATCCGCGATGCTGTCAAGGGGCACTACAGCAAGGCCGACGACCGCGGCTTCGCCACCGGCAAGCCGGGCCTGGAAGAGACCGTGAAGATCGGCGTCGTGGCTTCGACAGCCCATCCGCAAGTCGACTATTCCAAAGGCGCCAACTCGCGTTTCCCCTACGCCGCCTCCCCCACCCAGATCATCAACTATGTGTCGTGCCACGACGACCTCTGCCTCACCGACAAACTGGCCGCCTCGATGCCCGGCTCTACTGAAGCCGACCGCATCCGCGCCGCCAAGCTCGCCCAGACAATCGTCTTCACCTTGCAGGGCACTCCGTTCATGTTCGCCGGCGAGGAGGTGTTCCGCAACAAAAAGGGCGTTCACAACAGCTACAAGTCGCCCGATTCCATCAACGCCATCGACTGGACTCTCAAGGAGAAGAATGCCGATCTGTTCAACTACTATCAGCAGCTCATCGCTTTCCGAAAAATGCATCCGTCGCTGCGCATGACATCGGCCGAGGATATCGCCAAAAACATTGTATTCGACAAGGTCTCCGCACCCAACGTGGTGTCCTACAGCATCTTCAACAATGCCTCAGCCGATGATGCCAAGGAGATAAAAATCGTCTACAACGGTTCCGACAAGCCCTATCAGCTTAAGGTGAAACGCGGCAAATGGACCGTCATCGCCGACGATGCCACCATCAGCGCCGACGGTCTGCGCCGGTTCGACGGCGGCAAAATCACCGTCGCTCCACGCAGCGCCCTGATCCTCACCCGCTGACACATCCGCATCCCATACCGACGGCACCGGCAGATCCCACTGATTTGCCGGTGCCGTCGTTTTTTATCGCTTTTTATCATCCACGTTATTTAAAATAATTCTAAATAGCATTTGATTAATTCATGTAAAATTCGCATCTTTGCACCCGTATAACCAAACACTACTATGAGATTAAGCGATCTTGCAACCGGCGAACAATGCAAAGTGGTCAAAATCCTTGGCCACGGCGCCTTTCGCAAACGCCTTATGGAGATGGGATTTATCAAGGGCCGTGAGGTCACGGTGCTTCTACACGCTCCGCTGCGCGACCCTATCAAATACCGCATCCTCGACTATGAAGTGTCGCTGCGCCGTTCCGAAGCAGCCCTTATCGAAGTTATTCCTCTGGCCGAAGCCAAAAACAGCGATGGCATCCCGTCATCGCGCGGAACGATTGAAAGCGATTCTCCCTCACCCAACGAGGAGTTCAACGAACGCCGACACACCATCAACGTCGCTCTCATAGGCAACCCGAACTGCGGCAAGACATCACTCTTCAACCGCGCTTCAGGCGCTCACGAGCACGTAGGCAACTACAGCGGCGTCACCGTCGATGCCAAAAAGGGCTCGTTCCGCTTCGGCGACTACAAGATCAACATCGTCGACCTGCCCGGCACTTATTCGCTCGACAGCTATTCGCCCGAAGAGCTTTATGTGCGTCGCTACCTCAAGGACGAGACGCCCGACGTAATCATCAATGTGGTGGTGGCATCCAATCTCGAACGCAACCTCTATCTCACCACCGAACTGATCGACATGGACCGCAAGATGGTCATCGACCTCAACATGTTCGACGAACTGGAGCAGAGCGACGACAAACTCGATTACAATCTGCTCGGCCAGATGATCGGCGTCCCGGCCGTGCCCACGGTGTCACGCACCGGCAAGGGCACCGACGACCTTTGGCGCACCGTCATCGACGTCTATGAGGACAGCCACAAAGCCGTGCGCCACGTCCACGTCAACCTCGGTCCCGACATCGAGTCGTCGGTCAACATCATCAAGAATATGATCAAAGCCGACACCGGCGTCGGCAGCCATTTCTCACCCCGCTATCTTGCCATCAAGCTGCTTGAAGGCGATGCGGAAGTCGAGAAATATATAAGTGAAAGCCCCGGCGCCAAGGCCATTCTGGCGCGGCGCGATGAGGAGGTAAAACGCATCGAGAAGCTCCGCAACGAGGACATCACCTCGGCCATAGCCGGCGAGAAATACGGCTTCATCGCAGGCGCTCTGGCCGAAACTCTCGTAAAAGGCGAAGGCGATGCCGACGCCGAGACTCACTTCATCGACTCCATCGTCACCAACAAGCTGTTCGGATTCCCGCTCTTCCTGTTGATCATGTTTGCCGTTTTCTGGCTCACATTTGAGGTAGGTTCCTATCCGATGGACTGGATCGAGTCGATCGTCAAATGGATCGGTGGTGTCGTCCAACAGTATATGCCTGAGGGCGCTTTGAAGGACCTGATTGCCGACGGCATCATCGGCGGCGTAGGCGGTGTCATCGTCTTCCTCCCCAACATCCTCATCCTTTATTTCTGCATCTCATGGATGGAAGATTCAGGCTATATGGCCCGTGCCGCCTTCATCATGGACAAGCTGATGCACCGCATTGGCCTGCACGGCAAATCGTTCATACCGCTTGTCATGGGCTTCGGATGCAATGTGCCCGCCATCATGTCATCGCGAAGCATCGAGAGCCGCAGTAGCCGCATCATCACCATCCTCATCAATCCTTTCATGTCGTGCTCGGCACGTCTGCCCATCTACGTGTTGCTGGTCGGCACTTTCTTCGAAAGCCATGCCGCCCTCGTCTTCCTCGGCATCTATCTCACCGGCATCCTCGTGGCGATGATCACCTCCACACTGTTGCGAAAGTTCTATTTCAAAGCCGACGAAACACCGTTTGTCATGGAGCTCCCCCCTTACCGCATCCCTACGGTCAAGTCATCGCTGCGCCACATGTGGGGCAAAGGCGAGCAGTATCTCAAGAAGATGGGCGGTGTCATCCTCGTGGCGAGCATCATCGTGTGGGCGCTCAACTATTTCCCACTGAGCAGCCACGACGAGTCCGACGGACAACAGCATGACTCCTACCTTGAGATGATGGGCAAAGCCATAACGCCGGTCATGGAACCTGTCGGCTTCAGCTGGCGTGCCAGTGTGGCCGCGCTTGCCGGCATCCCGGCCAAGGAGATTGTCGTATCTACGCTCGGCGTTCTCTACACCGGCGACGAGGAAGCCACCGACGCCACGCTTTCGGCACGCATCACTGCACCGAATCCCGAAACCGGCCAACCTGATTTCAACAAGGCTTCGGCTCTCGCTTTCATGATTTTCATCCTGCTCTACTGCCCCTGCATCGCCACCGTCACGGCAATCGTCAAAGAGACGGGCAGCTGGCGCTACGGCGCATTCACCGTGGTCTACAACACGCTGGTCGCATGGCTCGTAGCCTTCGCCGTCTACCGCGTCAGCCTGATGTTCCTATGATCCCATGATCAATCGAGATTCACGACCGTAATCCCCGCGCCCCCAAACTGCACATGCTCATCGTGAAACGATTTCACTCCGGGCACCGTGTCGAGATAAGCGCGTATGGCCTGGCGCAACGCTCCCGTGCCGGTTCCATGCAGTATGCGCACGCGGCCGATGTTGAACTGCAGCGCGTCATCGATATAATATGTCACGGCCTGCACAGCTTCGTCGGCACGCATCCCGCGCACGTCAAGTTGCTGGCTGAATTCAAGTTGCCTCGACCGGTTTTCAGCTGAAGTTGAAGCGCTGATAAACGATGTGGTCCGCTGGGCACCGCTGTCTATCTTGGCCGTGGTGATCTTGAGGCGGTCTTTTGCCACAGTGGTCTTGAGCTGGCCGAACATCACCGTCGCGTTCTTGCCTTTTATCTCCACCACCTTTCCGGCTATGCCCTCGCCGTCGAGCCGCACCACATCACCCACTGCCAGCGGCTTCTGCTCGGCCACAGGGGCGGTCGGAGCGGCGTGCTTCTTCTTTTTGCGCACTTTTGGCACTTTTTTCAGCAGCTTGTTTTCACGGCCTTCACCGGTGAGCAATGCCTCTTTCTCGCGCTGCATGTTGCGGCGCGCTTCCATCGTCGCCTCTTTCTCGGCCTGCGAACGGCGTATGTCGTGGATGGTGCGTTCAATCACCGCGTTTGAGCCTTCAAGAATGCTGCGGGCCTGCGTCTTGGCCTCGGAGAGTATCTCTTTACGGCGGGCATGAAGCTCATCGGCTTCGGCGTTGTAACGTTCGAGCGTCGCTTCAATTTTCTTCTCTTTCTGCCGGATAGCCATTCGTTTATTCTCCCAGTAGCGCCGGTCGCGCGCAATGTCGAGGAGATATTTGTCCATGTTGATATAGTCGCTGCCGACGATCTGCTCGGCGTCGGCGATGATATCGGCAGGCAGTCCCGTCTTGCGGGCTATCTCGATGGCAAACGAGCTGCCCGGATGCCCGATCGAAAGCTGAAACAGCGGCCGCATAAACTGGCGGTCATAGAGCATCGATCCGTTTACCAGACCTTCGGCATCTTCGGCAAAATGTTTGAGGTTCTGATAATGTGTCGTTATCACGCCCCACATGCCGAGTTCGTTCATGCGCTTGAGTATGGCCTGCGCTATGGCGCCGCCTATCTGCGGCTCGGTGCCGGCGCCGAATTCGTCGATGAGCACAAGAGATGTAGCGCGGCCGCGGCTCACCATCAGGCGCATATTGCGCAGGTGCGAGCTGTAGGTGCTGAGATCGTCTTCTATTGACTGGTCATCGCCTATATCCACAAATATATCGTCGAATATGCCAATGTGCGAGTTTTCATACACCGTGGGCAGGAGGCCGCACTGTGTCATATACTGTATGATACCTGCCGTTTTGAGACACACCGACTTACCGCCGGCGTTAGGTCCCGAGATCACGAGTATGCGGTTGGGCTTTGTCAGCACTATGTCGAGCGGCACTATCTCGCGCCCGTTGCGCCGCAGCGATTCCTGAAGCGTCGGGTGGCAGGCATGGTAAAATTCCATCACGGGCTCGGGATGCAGATTGGGCATCATGCCGCCTTGGCATGCACGAAATCGATCTGTCCCATCACGGCATTGCTGGCTGCCATATCGGGCACCGACGGCCGTATCTCCTCGGCCACGGCAATGAGTATGCGTTTTATCTCGCGCCGCTCTTCAATCTGAAGCTCACGCACGCGGTTGTTCACTTCCACCACTTCGGCCGGCTCGACAAACACCGTCTTGCCCGACGACGATTCATCATGCACTATGCCGTTGATCTTTCGCTTATACATCGGTGCCACCGGCAGCACGAGACGGCCGTCGCGCATGGCCGGCGATGTGTCGGCATCTATTATGCCGTCGCGCACGGCATTGGCCATCACGCGGCGCATCACCGAATTGATGGTGCCCGACATCGACGACAGGCTGCGGCGTATCTGCGCCAGCTCGGCCGACGCACTGTCTTTCACCTCGCCCAGCGGATCAAGCACCCGGTCGATGGTGGCAAGTGCAGGACGGAAGGTCATCAGCGATTCGGCCACGGACGTCAGCAGCGGCACATCGCTGTGTCCTTCATCATCCCGTCTTTTCGAAAAGTAGGAGCTCACCTCCGACATGGCGGTCAGCGCCTTGCGGAGCGTGGAGAGCTCATCGGCCGTCAGGAAGGTGCCCTCAACGGCCAGCGAAGCGAGCAGGCGGTCGATGTCGCACATGTTATGCAGCGGCACATCGTCGCCGGATTCGATCAACGACACCATCTCACCCACCTTTCCGAGCGATTCATTCACCGACGCATAGTCGGTGTCGAAACTCATCTCGTCGCAAAGCGCACCGGCGGTCTGCGACATGCACAGCCCTCTGACGGTCGCACGGACTGCCGCAAATCCTATCTTATTTTCAAAACTATCGGGATATATCATTATTCTTATTTAACCAAAGTTCTGCACCCTGATTCCTTACCGCAAAATTAACACATTTTTTTCGAATTGCTTCTCTCATTACGGTTGAACAGTTTTTAACCTTGTGGCGTTATAAAGTCAAAATAAAGAAAACAACTCTAAATTTACACATTATGAAATCTTCTGATCTTAACTTTTGGGGCGTTTCCCGCTATTGGTGGGTTGTCCTCGTTATCGGTATCGCGATGGTTCTCTGCGGCTTCGCCTATTGGTTCTGGCCCGTTATCGGTTATGCCGTTTCTTCTCAGATCTTCGGATGGCTCATGATTCTCGCAGGCATCATCTCGCTCTGCGTTTCTGCCGGACGTGATCGCCCGCGCGGATGGGGCTGGTGGCTCGTTTGCGGCATCATCAACATGTTTGTCGGATTCATGCTCGTACGCAGCGTCATCCTCTCCGAAATGGTATTCCCCTTCTTCATTGCTCTCGTATTCGCCGTCTGGGGCGTCGGTGCGATCTTCAGCTCTATCAGCCAGCGCCAGCGCCGCTACTGGTGGCTCTATCTCATCAACGGCATCCTGATGATCATCCTCTCCTACCTTCTCGTTGAAGCAGGTTATGTTCAGGACATGATGATGACCACCATCCTCACCTCAATCGCCTTCATCTACTGGGGCTTCTCCCTCTCGATGCTCAGCTGCGACATGCGGCCCGAAAACAACAACAAATAAAAACCGCAGCCCCTTAAATTAGACATATCTTACAACTTTGCCGGCACACCGTTCGATTCGGTAACGCCGGCAATTTTGTTAAGAGCCTATTCCACAAAATTTGTTAACGTCAGGGCGGCGTATTTTCGAGTGAATTTCTTGAGTTGAAGAAGGAACGATGCGGGCATCGTGACTGATGAGACTCGAAGAAAGTCGCCGGAAAGACGCCGGTCAGTAAAAAATAATAATATTAAATGGAGCTAATTCCAAAAATCTGTTAATGTATTCACGACAAGAAAATATATCAGAAATAACGAGGATCGCATCAGCACATCATCTTCGGCTCTGTGGCTCAATCGCATAGCCCGCTATGCTCAATCACTCACAGCACCAAATCTGATGCACTGCTGCGACCCTGACGTTAACATATTTTGTGGGATGGGGTCTTATCCCTAACTTTGCATCAAATTTGCTCACGCCATGTCACGCATCTTTTTTTTCAATCCCGAAAACGATCTCGCACTGGCTCTCGGCCGCCGGCGTTTCACGCCTCCGAAGGCCGCTGTGGCCATTCGCCGCGGCGGTTGTCTGCTGCCGCTTTGGTGGGCCGGCAAGGAGGATTTCGTGCTCGTCGACACGCCTCAGGCGATGAGCGGGGCTCTCGCGATGAAGCGGCGCTACGGCCTTGAGTCTGAGGTGGTGACGAAAGCTCCGGCCGATGCCATCCCCTGTCCGTGGGGGTGGAGCCACTATGCCCGGCGCGTGCTGGAAGCGGCCGGCACCGAAGCATCCCTGCTGCCCGGCGACGACACACTCGACCGTCTGCGCATGCTGAGCCACCGTCGCACTTCCTTAGCCATGCACCGGCAGCTCGGCACCGATCCGCGGCTGATGCCCGTCGAGGCATTTTCGCTTCAGGAAGCCATGGATGCCGTGAGCCGTTTCGTAGAGGCTGTGGTCAAGCTCCCGTGGTCGAGCAGCGGCCGCGGCGTGATCTATTCATCGGCGCTGCCACCCGACACTTTCCGCAATGTGGTCAGTGGCATGATAAAACGGCAGGGCAGCGTGATGGTCGAACCGCGCTACAACCGCATCAGCGATTTTGCAATGTTGTTTGAATGTCGCGGCAGACAGGCGCATTTCGTAGGGCTGTCGATGTTTGTCACCGCCGACAAGGGTTTCTACTGCGGCAATCTGGTAGCCGGCGACAAGGAGATAGCACGGCGCACGGGCACTGACTTAAGCCATCTCATTCCGACCGTCGGCGACGCGCTGACCAAGGTGGTGGCCGCGCACTACAGCGGACCGGCCGGCGTCGACATGCTCACCTACCGCGACAGCTCGGGCGGCGTGGCGATAGCCCCGTGCATTGAAGTCAATCTGCGCATGACAATGGGATTTGCCGCCCGTGCCGTGATGAACCGGCTGGCGCCCGAAGCGCCTATGTTGCTCCGCGTGGGACCCGACGGAATTCATCTCTGCCCCGAAACGCTGTCGAGCAGCATCTCGTAGAGCAGCCGCAGCGGCAGACCCATCACATTATAGTAATCACCTGAAATTCCTTCTATTCCGACACATCCGATCCACTCCTGGATGCCGTAGGCGCCGGCCTTGTCAAAGGGGCGGTAGGTGGAGATATAGTATTCGATCTCGTCGTCGGAAAGCGATTTGAAGCTCACCTCGGTCACCTGCCGCCGTGTGTCGCGATGCTCTCCGCGCACCACGGTGACGCCTGTCACCACCCGGTGAGTGCGCCCCGACAGCAGGCCGAGCATACGGCGGGCATCGGCAGCGCCGGCAGGCTTGCCGAGCACCTCGTCGTCCACAACCACGACCGTGTCGGCCGTGATCACTATCGTATTGTCGTCGGGATGCCGCGCATCGCAATAGGCTTGCGATTTCTTGCGCGAGATGGCCAGAGGCACATCGTCGGCCGCGAGTGAAGCATCAACCGTTTCATCGACACCGTCGATAGTCTCGACTGTAAAATCCACTCCAAGATCGGCCAGCAGCTGCCGGCGGCGCGGCGATCCGCTCGCCAGAACGATGCGGCGGCTCATCATCTCATCTATAAATCTGCAAATCATAACAATTACCATCCGAAAGCGCGCACGTGCGACATCCATTGTCCCTGCGCGCGCAATATCTGTTCGAGCAGATCGCGGGCCACACCGTAGCCGCCGCGGCATGAAGATATGTAGCGGGCTATCGCCTTCACGTCGGGGCACGCATCGGCCGGAGCCACCGCGAGTCCTACATGTTTCATCACCTCATAATCAGGCACATCGTCGCCCACATAAGCCACTTCTTCCGCTTTGAGGC
The DNA here is from genome assembly GCA_900551515.1 of uncultured Porphyromonadaceae bacterium. Next base: position 585 of record URWH01000059.1, on the reverse strand, counting down.
CACGCATCGAGAGCCAGTTTTCAAACACATGCGTCTTCCACGCCGCTCCCATAAACACATCGTTGATACCGAGTGAATTATAGCGCTCGGCAATGCCCCGGCCCGTAGCCCCGGTGATGATGGCTATCTGCAATCCGCATTTCACGGCCAGCTGAAGCGCATAACCGTCCTTGATGTTGACCATTCTCACCGGCATGCCGTCAGGAGCCGTCGGCACGGTCGAAGGCGAAAGCACGCCGTCGAGATCGAAGGCCACGCCGCGGATGATGGACAGGTCATAATCAATTGCGCTCATAATAGTCTATTATATGTTGTGACATAATTTCGTACAGCTCAGCCTCATCGGGCTTGAGCAGCGATTTATGGTGCTCTATCACGCCCCGGTCGCCACGGCGTGCCGGGCCTGTCTGTCCGGCGGCCGGACGCATCGACAGCGCCTTGCGCATCGTCTCTTCCAGGAGCGGGCGCAGCACGGTGAGATCGGTACCGGTCTCACGGCGCAGCACATCGTCGGCTATCGCCCAGAGATGGTTTGTGAAGTTGCAGGCGAAGACTGCGGCCGCATGCAGCAGGCTGCGACGGCGG
>URWH01000058.1 GCA_900551515.1 uncultured Porphyromonadaceae bacterium | reverse complement strand
GGATGATGGCCTGAGAACGCTCGTTGTGACAGTCCATCAGATTGCGGCCGATGAGGTCGCCGTGCGCTTCATATTGCTTGCGCGCCTTACGGTTCTGATAGATGATCACGGCGTCGGCGTCGCAGACGGTCACGGCGCAGTCAAGGCCTTCGGCCCATTCAAATGTGCTGTCCATCGGGATCAATAGGCGAACATCGGATAGCCTTCCATGGCGGCGTTGACGCGGGCGCGGACGGCGGCGATGGTCTCGGGCGATTCGGGGTTGGAGAGCACGGTGTCGATCATGTCGACGATCTCGACCATGAAATCTTCCTTGGCGCCGCGGGTGGTGATGGCGGGGGTGCCGAGACGGATGCCTGAAGTCTGGAATGGGGAACGGGTGTCGAAGGGCACCATGTTTTTGTTGGCAGTGATGTCGGCTTCAACGAGAACACGTTCGGCCACCTTGCCGGTGAGTTCGGGGAATTTGGTTCGGAGGTCGACGAGGATGCAGTGGTTGTCGGTGCCGTTTGACACGATCTTATAACCGCGTTCGATGAGTGCGGCAGCCATTGCGGCGGCGTTTTTCTTCACCTGGATCTGATAGTCGCGGTATTCGGGCTGAAGGGCTTCGCCGAAGGCCACGGCTTTGGCTGCGATGACATGTTCGAGGGGGCCGCCCTGAACGCCGGGGAATACGGCAGAGTCGAGCAGCGACGACATCATGCGCACTTGGCCTTTGGGGGTTGTCTTGCCCCAGGGATTTTCGAAGTCCTCACCCATCAGGATGATGCCGCCGCGCGGGCCGCGCAGGGTCTTGTGGGTGGTGGAGGTGACTATGTGGGCGTATTTCACGGGGTTGTCGAGCAGACCGGCGGCGATGAGGCCGGCGGGATGAGCCATGTCGACCATGAAAATGGCGCCGATCTCGTCGGCCAGACGGCGCATTCGGGCATAGTCCCAATCGCGCGAGTAGGCGCTGGCGCCGCCGATGATCAGACGCGGACGTTCGCGGCGTGCGATCTCTTCCATATTGTCGTAGTCGACGAGGCCAGTCTCCTCATCGACGTTGTAGCCGAGAGCCTGGAAAACAAGGCCGGAGAAGTTGACGGGGCTTCCGTGGGAGAGGTGGCCGCCGTGAGCGAGGTTGAGTCCGAGGAATTTGTCGCCCGGCTTCAGACAAGCCATGAACACGGCCATGTTGGCCTGTGCGCCTGAGTGGGGCTGCACGTTGGCGTAAGCCGCGCCGAAAAGCTTCTTCACGCGGTCGATGGCCAGCTGCTCCACTTCGTCGACCACCTGGCAGCCGCCATAGTAGCGGTGGCCGGGATATCCTTCGGCATATTTATTGGTGAGGCAAGAGCCCATGGCACGCATCACTTCGTCGCTGACGAAGTTTTCGGAAGCGATGAGTTCGATGCCTTTTTTCTGACGCTGATACTCGCGATCGATTAGCTGAAAAATCTGATTGTCGGGTTGCATAAATCTGTGATATGTGTTAATGATGTTGTATATTATCTGATTGTTATTTAGTTTTCTTCTTTACCGACCATCCGAAACGGCCTATGTGAGCGCCGAGGCCGTAGTAGTTGCCGTGGCTGTAGACCAGCATTCCGGCACGCTCAAGCTTGAAGGCACCTGTTTCGGGGTCGATGAGGCTTTCGTCGGCAAGTACGCAGAGCACATCGGCGATAAACATGTCGTGACTGCCGAGATGCACAATCTCTTTGACGCGACACTCGATGCTCAGCGGCGATTCCATAACCGAGGGGCAGGCCACGAGGCGTCCCTCTTCAGGCGTCAGCCCCGTCTCCTTCCATTTGTCGTAGTCGCGTCCCGAGCGCACGCCGACCCAGTCGGTGGCCCGTGCCATAGCCTCGGTGGTGAGGTTGATGGTAAACTCCATGGTGGAGCGTATCATATCATAGGAATGGCGTTCGGGGCGCACGGATATGTAGCACATGGCCGGATCGGTGCAGATGGTGCCTGTCCATGCCACGGTGAGCAAGTTGCTGTCGGCAACCGAGGAGCCACAGGTCACTATCACCGCCGGAAGCGGATAGATCATTGTGCCCGGTTTCCATTGTTGTTTCATTCTCGGCGGTATGTGGTGATTGGTCAGGGAGTGTCAGTGTCAGTCGATCTGTGCGTCTCCGCTTTTCACCACATGGCCGCAATAGTGGCAACGTATGGTCACGTCGTCGCGGTCGATCACTTCGAAGCGAGTGCGCATCGGTTCATTGTTGGTGATGCACTTGGGATTGCCGCAGCGCACGATGCCCGTGATCACGTCGGGGAGCTTGATGGGGAATTTCTTCACCACTTCGAAATCGCGGATTATGTTGATGTTGGCGTGCGGAGCTATGAGGGCAATGCGGTTGAGGACATCGTCGGGGAACTCCACGTCGGCCACCTTGATGATGCCCTTTTTGCCGAGGCGGTGGCTCGAGAGGTTGTTGCCGATGGTCACGTTGGTGGTCATCTTTTCGATGCCGAGAATCTTGACGGCCTTAAAAAGCACATCGGCCGGTATGTGGTCAATGACGGTTCCGCAGCGGAGGGCTGCAACAGCCAGTTCTTTACGTTCTTTTGTCATACTGCTCATTTTGTGTCGTCACATTCTTTGAAAATGTCAATACCCAGGGCGCGGCAGATGATGGCCTGACGCGCATAGAGGCCGTTGCGGGCCTGGTCGAAATAATAAGCGTGCGGATCGTCGTCGACATCCTGAGCTATCTCATTGACGCGGGGGAGCGGATGGAGCACACGCATATTGCCGCGGGCATCGCGGAGCATGTCGGCGCGGAGGGTATAGAGATCCTTGACGCGCTCATATTCCATGATGTCGGCGAAACGTTCGCGCTGCACACGTGTCATATAGAGGATGTCGGTGGTGTTGATCACCTCGGGTGTGAAATCCTTGTGCTCGGTGTAGCGGATGCCGTTTGCCTCGCAGAAGTCGAGATATTCGCGCGGCATCTGGAGCTCGTCGCAGGCCACGAAATTGAATGTGGGGTTGAAATAGCGCAGAGCCATGAGGAGCGAATGGACGGTGCGGCCGTATTTGAGGTCGCCCACCATTGTAATGGTGAGATTGTCGAGCTTGCCCTGCGTCTTGTAGATCGAATAGAGGTCGAGCATGGTCTGCGAGGGGTGCTGGTTTGCGCCGTCGCCGGCATTGATCACGGGCACATCAGTCACCTCGGTGGCATAGCGAGCCGCGCCTTCGAGATAATGTCGCATCACAATGAGATCGACATAGTTGCTCACCATCTTGATGGTGTCTTTGAGCGTTTCGCCTTTCGAGGAGCTTGTGGTCGAAGCATCGGAAAAGCCGATCACACGGCCGCCGAGGCGGTTGACAGCGGTTTCAAAACTGAGGCGGGTGCGAGTCGACGGTTCGAAGAAGAGTGTAGCCACCACCTTGCCGTCGAGGATTTTGTGGTTGGGGTGCGCTTCAAAGTAAGCGGCCCGTCGGAGGAGATCGAGGATGTCATCGCGCGAGATATCATCGATTGACACCAGAGAGTTTTTGTTCATGACTGATGATGTTTTAGACCACACCCGGGGGAAACTGATCGACCTGACTTTCAGCAAATTGCTCCATTGCGTTTTCGGTACATCCTCAATTTCCCGGAGCGTATGGTTACCTGCATGCAAATTTAGCAATTTTCCGCGACTCCGCCACCCGCTTCAACACAATATTTTTCGCAGGGGTGCTAATCAGCGCAGGAAACGGGGTGCCTGAAGGAAGAAGCCGAAGGTGAGGCCGAAATTCCATCGGCCTTTTTCGACGCCCGCATAATGCGTGTAGAGAGATACGTTGGCGAAAGGGAGAGTGGCCACGGCCTCAATCTGGCCGAAGAAGCTGACCTTCGAGAGATAGTCGCCGTAGCGCGCCATTCCGGCGGCATCGGGCAATATCGGTCGAAGTGGCACAAAGAGGTCGGCACGGCCGCGCATCTGCAGTATGGAGCTGATCTTCCATACGGGAATCACGCCGATGACGCCGAACGAGTTGGCACGGAAGTCGGGCGTGAACACATTGGTATAAGATGGCGCGGGATTGAATTCCGGAGCATCGGTGACCGAAGCGGCATAGCCGGGGAGCAGTTTACGGGTGGAATACAGGAGGTTGACCTCCGTGCCGAAAGCGAAGTGCCGCGACAGGTCGAAATAGTTTGTTGCGAGCACTTCGCACTGCGCCCAGATGCGGTTGTCGCGCACGCGGCAGCCATTGTTGACGTCGGGCGACGTGACGAAAGCCTGTCCCGTGACGCCCATTGCCGTAACCTTATATAGAGCGCCGCTCGTGGGCAGGAAGGCCGAGTTGAGCGTGCTGTACTCAAACTGCACGCGCAGCTGCGCAAGATTCTGCCGCAGATAGTCGTGCTCGTCGGCGGGGGCGCCCCAGTTGATCATATTCTTGTTTTCGAGACAGCCGTAGCCCACGCTCAGATCCCATTTTCCCCGGCGTCCCATGGCGAAGCCATAGCTTATCCGGCCGAAATATTCGTTTGTCACCACCGCCGTAGGCTCGCTCGTCTGATAAAACATCCTGTCGCTGCGGAAATATTTCTGTCGCGAGACCACAGCCTTGACCTGCAGGCTCGAGGGCACCGAGCGCATAAGCCTGATGCGCGCCGAAGCCTCGGCGGCGAGATAGCTCTGACCGATCCAACCGTTGAGCCGCACGTCGAGCGAGTTGTAGCTCAACGTCTTATATCCGCCGGTCAGGAAGAGCATGCTGTTGGTCGACGTGGAGAGATACCCCCCGACGCCCAGCAGGATGTTGTCCTTCAGCGTCGACTTCAGGCTGAGCTCAAACATGCGCGTCGAGTCGTCGTAAACGGCCGCCGGCTCGAGATTGCGGAATTTGCCGGGCGTGATAGCGCGGTAGAAACCGTCGCGTGCGCGCGAGATGCCGAACGTGTCGCCCTCGTGGCGCGTGAAAAGCGACCGCACGTAGGCGTTCTGCGAGGGGGTGCCTCCGGTGGCCGTCACCTTGTTGAAGACCAGGGCGGGCGTCTGCGATTTGAAGACGGCACGGCGCAGGCGGCGTGCCTCAGCCGGGGTGCGGCTGTGGATGCGGCTCTTTATCGAGTCCATCATCTCGGTAGCGCGGTCGTAGCCTATCTTATATATAGCCTTTGCCTTGTCGAAATCGAGGAGGCCGAACTGCTCGAGGTGGATGCGCAGCTTTATGCCCTCGTCGGGCGGGAGCGAATAGTCGCTGTGCTGGATGATCATGGTTTCGAGCTGTGTCATCATGTTCTGGCTCTCGTCGGGCGCATCCGTGGTCGAGACATCCACGCCGATCATTATCTGCGGGGCGAAATTGTCGCGCATCACGTCGACGGGGAAATTGTCGTAGATGCCGCCGTCGTAGAGCAGCGCCCCGTTGCGCTGGATGGGATGAAACACCAGCGGGAAACTCATGGACGCGCGCACGGCATCGCCCAGCGAGCCGCCCGAGCTCACGATCATGCGTTTGTTGGTCATGTCGGAGCTGACGGTGCGCAGCGGCACGAACAGGTGGTTGAAATTGCCCCGGCACTGCGCCGTGTAGGGTGCATAAAGCTCCAGAAAAGCGAAATTCATGGGCAGCGGATTGATAAGGCTCGAAGGCAACACCGAGTTGAGGAGCGTGGAGTCGCCCAGATTCAGGCTGACCATCGTGGGCAGCGGCTCATCCTGCATAAAATAATAGGTGAGCTTCGGATCGACGACGCCCGTGGACCATTTGGCGAATTCATCCGAGCCTATCAGCGACATCATTTCGGCGGGGGTGAAGCCACACGCATAAAGGCTGCCCACTATGGCGCCCATCGAAGTGCCGGAGATATAGTCGATGGGTATGTCGTTATCCTCAAGCGCCTGAATAACACCGATATGTGCTATTCCCTTGGCACCGCCACCACTCAGCACGAGGCCCACCGACTGGGGTCCCGCCAGGCTGTCGGCCGGCGAGGAGAGCGTCTGTCCGCTCAGGGTTGCCGCTAACGTCAGCAGCAATATTATGAATGTCGTTTTCATTTCATCGCTCTATTTGGCACCAAAGTTAACTCAATTTCGTAAATTTGCATTACAAACCCGGCACTGAACTTCTGCCGGCTTATTACAAATTAACATTCCGCGACCAGTTTCATCCGTCATGAACACCAGCATACAATCACGCCTTCTCGCCGACGCCACCGCGTGGGCTCGCGAAGCGGGCAAAATACAGCTCGGCTACTTCCGCTCCGACCGGCTCGAAGTGCACAACAAACTCAACGACGCCGACATCGTCACCGCCGCCGACAAATCCTCCGAAGACTCCATCATAGGCCACATTCGCGCCACCTACCCCGACCACGCCATCCTCTCCGAAGAGTCGGGCGAGCATGAGGGCACTGACGGCTACCGGTGGGTGATCGACCCGCTCGACGGCACCACGAATTTCAACAGCGGGCTGCCGCTGTTTGCCGTTTCCATCGGCATCGAGCACTGTGGCGAGCCAATTGTAGGCGTGGTCTACATCCCGTATCTCGACGAGCTTTTCACCGCCGTGCGCGGTCAGGGTGCCACCCTCAACGGGCGTACGATCCACTGCTCGGACGAGACGCAGCTCAGCCGCAGCGTGGTGTCGACCGGCTTCCCCGTCGACAAAGACACGACGCCCGACAACAACCTCGACAACGTGGCGCGCATCCTCCCCCACGTGCGCGGACTGCGGCGGCTGGGGTCGGCTGCCGTCGACATCTGCTACGTAGCCGCCGGCTTCCTGCAGGGCTACTGGGAGCTCAACCTTCACCTGTGGGACGTCAGCGCCGCACTGCTCATCGCCTCGGAGGCGGGCGCCTGCCACACCTATTTCCGCCACGACCGCGGACTGTCGGTGCTCGCCGCTGCGCCTGCCATCTTCCCGCAGATCCTGTGCCGGCTCGCCGACAAGCCATTCTCACCCGACAAAACCGCTCAGCCATGACCACGCAACACGAAATCATAAACGGGCTCTGCCCGTCGGAAACAATCCGCGCCATCGCCGCCATGGCCGAAAGCCCCTGCATTCTCCTCACCACCGACGCCGCCATGGCCATCGACATCAGCCCGCTTCAGCTCAACCGCATGGCATCCGTGATGGCCGACACCGGCGCCGCCATCGTCTATGCCGACTACCGCCGCCTACTCCCTGACGGGACGGCCGAAGAAGCTCCCCTCACCCGCTGGCAGAAAGGATCGGTGCGCAACGACTTCCGCTTCGGCCCCGCCGTCCTGGTGGACACCGAGCGATTCACCCGCGCGGCGGCAGAAATGCCGGATGGACTGAAAGCGGCGGCATGGTATGACATGTGGCTGCGCCTGAGCCGCATGGCTCCCATTGTCCATATCCCCGAGGCGCTCTACACCGCGCGTCCGGCAGGCAGCGCGGCGGCAGAGTGCGATGAGCATTTCAGCTACGTAGACCCGCGTAACCGCGAGGTGCAGATCGAGATGGAGCAGGTGTTCACCGCCCACCTCCGCGAAATCGGCGCATGGCTGCCCGCGCCGTCGGAAACGCCCGACTTCGGCGACGGCTTCGCCGTCGAGGCCTCCGTGGTCATCCCCGTTCGCAACCGCGTCAACACGATAGCCGACGCCATCTTCAGCGCCCTCGACCAGACCACCGACTTCCCCTTCAACGTCATCGTGGTCGACAACCACAGCACCGACGGCACCACCGAGGTGATCCGGCGTCTCGCCGACGATCCGCGGCTCATACACATCATCCCCAGCACGACAGACCACGGCATCGGCGGCTGCTGGAACGAGGCTCTTTTCAGCGAGCGCTGCGGCCGGTTTGCCGTGCAGCTCGACAGCGACGACATCTATAGCTCCGGCCGGACGCTCCAGACTATCGTCGACTGCTTCCGGCGCGAGCGCTGCGCGATGGTTGTCGGAGCCTATTCGCTCACCGATTTCAACCTCGCGCCGATACCTCCCGGCACCATCGACCACCGCGAATGGACCGACCACAACGGCCACAACAACCTGCTGCGCGTCAACGGACTCGGCGCTCCGCGAGCCTTCGCCACCGCCGTGGCGCGGCGCTTCCCCTTCCCGGATGTCAGCTACGGGGAGGACTATGCCATGGGTCTGCGTCTCTCCCGGCGCTTCCACATCGGGCGCATCTTCGATGTGCTCTATCTGTGCCGCCGGTGGCAGGGCAACTCCGACGCCTCGCTGAGCATAGCCAAGGCTAACATCTTCGACAACTACAAAGACACGCTGCGCACCTGGGAGATTGAAGCCCGCCAGCGTTTTAACAACGCTGTAAAGCCGTGAACATCACTGAATTCATAACAGCTCAGCTCGACGAATGGCCGGAGACGCGCCAACGCTTCGACGCCCTCGCCGGCTGCCTCACCCGCACGCTCGACACGCCGGTGCGCCCCATCACCGTGCAGCACAATCCGGCGCGCGCCGTCTCCACCGGAGCCGCCGTCGACAAAGGCGCCATCGCGCGTCGGCCCTGCTTTCTTTGCCGGGCGAACCGCCCCACGGAGCAGCGCGCCCTGCCCTTCGGCGATTACGAAATACTCGTGAACCCCTACCCCATCTTCCCGGAGCATCTCACCATTGCCTGCACAGCTCACACGCCGCAGCGCATAGCGGGCCGTTTTGCCGATATGCTGCGCCTCACCGACGCGTTGCCGGGACACACCATATTCTATAACGGACCGCGGTGCGGGGCATCGGCGCCCGACCATCTCCACTTTCAGGCGGCGCCCACGCGCTGCTTCCCCATCATCGGCGCACTCCGCGAGGCAGCTCCGGCAGCCGCCGAAGGGCGCATAAGTCTTTACGATCTGCTGCCGGCATGTTTCGCCATCGACGATCCGACGCCCGAAATTCTCAGCGGCCTGCCCGACCGGCTCCCCGCCGATGTGGAGACCGGCCTGCCGATGGTCAACATACTCGCGTGGCACGACGAGGAGGGGCGGCACGCCATCGTCATTCCGCGCCGGAGGCACCGCCCCGCCTGCTACGGCAACGGTGCGGGATGCCGCCTCATCAGCCCCGCCTCGGTCGACCTCGCCGGCGTTTTCGTAGCCCCGCGCGCCGAAGACTTCCGCAACATCACCGCCGACGAGACAGCCGGCATCATCAGCGAAGTCACCTACCCGGTTTCACAACTCGCCAATATCATCACACATTGAACATCACGCAATGAACCCAACGATAAAAGTAGGCATTCTCGAAGCCCCGTCGGTAAGAATCTCCCTCAGCGGCTCTTACACGGTCAACGGCACCGCTGCCACCGGCGGCACACTCGAGTTCACGCGGACGGCCGACGGTATCACGCTCGCCGGCCAAGGCACAGCTTCTGAGTTCCGGCTGCAGCCCGGCACGGCCGACGCCATCGCCACCGTGGCCGACGTCACCATAGGCATCGGCTTCCACTGGCAGCAGCACGAAGACCAGCAGTTCGGCGGCGACCTCGCCGTCATCCAGGCCGGCGACAACCTTGCCGTGGTCAACGAGATCGACATCGAGCACTATCTCCTCAGCGTCATCTCCTCGGAGATGAACGCCTCGGCGCCCGAAGAGTTTCTGAAAGCGCATGCCGTCATCTCCCGCAGCTGGGCGCTTGCGCAGATACGCAACAGCGCCGTCGGCGAGAGCATCCCCTGCACCGAGACCGAGGCTGAGACCATACGGTGGACCGACCATGCCGCCCACACGCTCTATGATGTGTGCGCCGACGACCACTGCCAGCGCTTCCA
>URWH01000057.1 GCA_900551515.1 uncultured Porphyromonadaceae bacterium | reverse complement strand
GGATTAAAGAATTATGACCAGATAATTCAAGATGCTCATAGACGAAGATGGGCTAAAGGCGCATGGACCGATGACACAGATATGATGTTGTGCATACTTAATGGTTATGATAACGAAGCCTTCAACCTTCATCGGGTCGCCTCCAATTTCAAGGATTGGTTCAATGGCACACCTATGGGCATTGGGAATCACACTTACAAGGTGCTGTGCATGGCAGATTATGTTGAGCAACCGGAGATGTGTTCTAAACTTTGGTGGGAACTGTCTCGTCAACAGAGTGCGGCTAATGGCGCATTGATGAGAACATCAGTTGTCGGACTTGCTCAAACCAATATCGAAGTTCAGGCTGAGGCAATATGTAAGCTGACGCATTACGACCCACGTTGCGTGGGTTCGTGTGTTATCGCATCCTCAATCATCAACAATCTTGTATGGCATGACAAACAATTATCCTATGATGAAATAAAGAATATCACTCAAAGATACGATGAGCGGATACTCGAATGGGTTGATGCCGCATATAACAGTTCTGAAATATCCATGCTTGATTTGGATGAGACATATTCTATTGGGTACACACTGCGTACACTTTCGGCGGCGTTATGGTGCTATTGGCACGCGAAGTCATTTGAAGATGGACTGCTGTCGGTTGTCAATGAAGGTGGTGATGCCGACACAAACGGAGCAATTGCCGGTGCCATACTCGGTGCCAAATTCGGTTACTCTTCTATCCCATCTTATTATATCAACAATCTTCATCGGCAAGCTGAGTATCATAAGGTTGTAACTTCATTTATCAACGAAGTGAACCATGAGTAAGCATAATAACAGTTTCTTTCGTTCTATTATTAGACGCAGAATATCTGAATATAGCACTCCCTTTGCCGCCTGTGGCGGCCGAAATTTTGAGCGAAATACGGCGTGGCGACTTCATCACGAGGTCGTCACGCCATGCTGATTGACTATGGCAGGTCAATTATTTCTTATTGTTTAGCCATTGGTCGCGGCGTTGTCTGCACTCTTTGAGTGTGCCAGCCACACAGGAGAATAGTTCTCCATTGGTGTGGCGGTAATCGTATTGATAGTGTTTCTTTCGCCGTGTGCGGTAGCCGGTGTAAAACACCTCGTATTGTTCAGTGCCGGGAGTGGTGGCAGTGCTTACTCCGTGGGCGGTCATTTTCGTTGTCATAGTATCATGGTTTTAGTATTCTACAATCAGTATCCGATATTCAAAGGTTATTTCGGGATTGGTTATCTTTCTTTGTTTCAGCCATAAGTGGTGGCTGCCGTAGCCATAGACAAAGTATCGGTCAAGGTCGTACTTGTCGGCAAAATCGGCTACTATCTGTCGTAGCGTTTCCTCGCTGTCGGCATAGAGAATATGGTTTACAAATTCTATGATGACTTCGGCAATTTTATTATCAAAGATGATAGTCGGGTGTTCAAATGTTACGTTCATAATCGGGGGATTTATGACCTGCGCCATTGCTGACGCAGGTCGTGTTAGACATTTACGCGGTCATTCTTTCCTTGATAAGTCGGGCGTTTGAGTTCACAAGGTCGATGATGCGCTTGTGGTACTCGGTGTCCTTGTTATATTTGCCGTGGCATTGCACCACTTTGAGGGTCTGCAAGTCAACCTCTACCGTTTCTATTATGGTATCGCCAATCCTTGCCGACAACACCAGCGTGTTCTTTTTAAGGTAGTAGGATGATGAGAATACGCAGATGTGCTGTGTGTTACCCTCCTGACAGTATTCCTCTATGCTTTCAAGTACCTTCACCGATATTTCATTGTCGGAGATTACCAGACCGAAGAATTTGGATTTGAGAGCCTTGAACTGTTCCTCCTTCTCCTTCTCTCGGAGCAGTCTTTCCTCGGCTCTCCTGCGCTCGGCGTCCTCACGCTCCCTTCTGCGTCTGTCCTCTATCTTTCGGCTCAATCCGTCGTGCGCCTCTATGAAATCTTCGGGGCAGATGTTCTTGGGATTGCGGAGGTCTTTGCAGAGGTTCTTCAACATCCGCAGATAGTCGCACCACATTCCGATGTTGTTTATATGGTAGCGATGGCGTTTGGCGATAAGGTACGATGCCCAAAATTCATCCGCATTGTCGGGATTGGCAATAAAGTATTTCATTTCCTCAATCTCTCCGGCTTTCATCAGTGTCTCAATTCTTGGGTCGGCAAGCAGAGCCTTGAAAAGTCTGACGGGGGATATTCCATAGAAATCGCCCTTGAAACCGTTGCGTTTGAGTTGAGGGATGACCGACATTCTCGGATAGACATCGCTCCATGCGACAACATCATCATACAAACTGTTGTGCGGGCGTATCTCCATATCGCTCCAATACGACCAGCAGTCGCAGTAATGGAAGGTAAATCCACGGAGCAGAGCCATATCGGTTACTTTGCCGTCGGGAGAAATCCAACGCTGCACGACCTCTTGGCAGTAGAGTTTCCTTGCCTCTCCCTTACGGCTTTCGCTCGTTATCTGCGACACGCGGATTACTTGAAAACCCTTGTGTGCCGTTATGACGCTGAAATATGCGGTTTCCTTATGGGTACGTTTGCGGGTGTCCTTCACTTTCAGTTCAGTTCCGCAGTGAGGGCATTTGCAACCTGCGACAGCGTCGCAAAGATTGCCTTTCTGACCCTTCCAAACGTGTCCGCAGTCGGAGCAGGTCATTGTTCCGCTATTGGTGCGATAGGCGAAATGCTCAAAGCAGTGGCGGTATGCCCAACGCTCTTGTGCCTCGGTTATGGGGTGTAGTGTGGCTGATAGCTTCGCCACTTGTTTCTGTAATGCTGTCTTGGGTCTCATAGTCGTAATGTTTTAGAGGTCGAATAGACTGGGTTGTTCAACTTGGGGTTTCTTCTCGGAGGCTTTCTTCGGTTGGATAGGTCTGCGCATTTTAGCCATTTCCTCGTCACGGAGTTTATTGATGGCGTCCTGCCGTGCCTGTTCCTTTTCTTCTTCGGTAAGTTCTACCGTATGGTTCACTACCACTTGGCAGTTTATTGAGTTGCCGACCTCTATCTCGTTTTCTTCATAGTAGTGGACTGCCATTCCGAAGATTTCATCGTCTGCAAAGCCGTTGCAACCGCTTTTCTGCACTTGGTTGATGATATATGTACAGCAGTCGGAAACCGATTTGGACGGATTGGCATACTTGACTGCGAACAGAGCGTCATTCTCCGCCATAGTTTCAAGATAAGCCTTGATTGTGTCTTGGAACGATTGAGTTCCTTTCATCGCGTTGCTTGCCATAGTCGTAAATATTTTAGAGTGTAGTCATTATCCAATAGATTATCCCTAATGCGGAGAGGATTGAGATTATCCACCCGATGCCTCGGAATATTCTTTTAATCAGCCAACAGATAATCAGTCCAACGATAGCTCCGATGATAATCAGTATCACTTTCGCCACCTTTGCAACCGCCTTGCTTATGCGGTAATGATAGGAGGATTGGCGAGCTTGCCTTGACCTATTTATATGTTGTTCTGTGGCTTTCATATCGGTGGGGGCTTTTTTTTAACCTCATGCGTCCAAAGACAGTGTGGTTGTTTGAGTTGCTTGACACCTGAAAGGCGTGTGGCACAAAAGAAGGGATGTTCACGGCAAGACGGAAAAATACTACTCGCAGAGTGGAGATTTTTCCGGATCGACGCGAATGTTCCTTTGCCACACGTTTATTTTGGCAAGCGACTCCAACTGACCCACAAGACTCAGGTATGCATCAGATGAAAATGGCCTCCCCGATATTCAGGAAAGCCACAGGACAACATTGAAATCCAAAATGCCGTACTTTGCTGAACGGCATCATAATGAAAAATCTGGGGAAACAAGAAAATGGCAGAAAGAGAAAAAAAAGGAGAGTGCAATCCCGGCAAAGGATAATGTCCGGCATTTGTTCAAGCCGGAGAGTAGCGCAGGCGCAGGACAAATGACGGTCTTTATCCCCGTGGATTGAATTACCTGCTGGGACATGGAATGACCGTGTTCAGTCGTAAGATGAGGACAACCGTCCCCGGTTGCACATCTTTCGGCGACACGGCTATTCGATGTCCGGCATCGCGGTGAGGCAATATAGAAATCTGAACCGTCCTGTCAAGGACAACTATCAGGCTGTGATAAAAAGAAAGGAAAGTGCAATCCCGGAACAGGATAATGTCCGGTATTTGTTCAAGCCGTAGAGCAGCGAAAGCGCAGGGCAAATGACGGTCTTTATCCCCGTGGATTGAAAATCCTTGCTGGGCATGGAATGGCCGTGTTCAGTCGTAAGATGTAGACAACCGTCCCCGGTTGCACATCCTACGGCGACACGGTTATTCGATGTCCGGCATCGAGCGTATAACAGATTTAGTCGCTTGAGATTACCTCGTTCCAAAAATTATGAGTATTTTTGTGCGCAAAATTACGATTTGGAGTTACGGCTACTTCATAAATATTTCCGGTTATGGGGCTGCGAGAAGGTGTACTTTTCTGAGTTGGCAGAGGTAAAAACAGGCAAATTGCAGCAGTTAAAAATTATTAACGGAAGCCAAAAATATCAAATCTGATTTCCTCGGCTTTCCGTCAACTTCCACAAAAGTACATGATTAGTACCCACGCCCTCTCAAACCCCTCTGAGAATCAGCCAATTTGCCCAAATAAGAAAAAATTTGTAATTTTGTAGCATAATCCGTTCACCACAACACATGGAGATACTCTACGAAGACAATCATATAATCATCGTCAACAAACACCCCGGAGAAATCGTGCAGGGCGACAAGACCGGCGACCGCCCGCTGGTGGAAGATGTGCGCCAATATATCAAGGAACGCTATGCCAAGCCGGGCAATGTGTTCTGTGGCGTAGTGCACCGTCTCGACCGGCCTGTGTGGGGGCTGGTAGTCTTTGCCAAAACGTCGAAAGCGCTGTCGCGGCTCAATGAAATGTTCCGCAACGGCCTCGTACGAAAAACCTACCGGGCCATCACACGCAATATGCCCGAGACGGCAGAAGGGCGTATCGTCAGCTACATCACCAGCACCGAGCGCAACAACAAATCCTACGCCTGGACCCAGCCACGGCCGGGAGCCAAACAGGCCGCTCTGACCTATCGTCATATCGCCTCGTCGGATCGCTACCATCTGCTCGAAATCAACCTCGAGACGGGCCGCAAGCATCAGATCCGCGTGCAGCTTGCATCGATCGGGTGCCCCATACGCGGCGACCTCAAATACGGCGACAAGCGCTCCAACCCCGACGGGAGCATTTCCCTTCAGGCATTCCGCATCGAATTCGAGCATCCAGTGAGCCATGAAAACATTTGTGTAACCGCTCCCCTGCCCGACGACCGTCTCTGGCAGGCGTTCAACGCCGATTGACATGCCGGTAATCATCGATCCCGCTCTGCCCGCAGCATCGCTGCTTAAAGCCGAAAACGCCGTCTTCCTTGCCCCGCGCGAAAAGGATGCCGAGCTCACCATGGCGTTCATCAACCTAATGCCGGTCAAGACCGACACCGAGCGCGACTTCCTGCGCATCATAGCTCCCGACCGCCACACCGTCGATGTGAAGCTCGTGAGCATGGCCTCGCACAAATCGCGCAACACTTCGGCCGAACATATCGGCCGGTTCTACACCCCGTTCGACCGTCTCCCAACCCTCCCCGACTGCGTCATCATCACCGGCGCTCCGCTCGAAAACGTGAGGTTTGAAGATGTCGACTACTGGGATGAGGTAACCGGCATCTTCGAGACCCTGCGCCGCAACGGCATCCCCACCCTTTACATCTGCTGGGCAGCCTACGCGGCTCTCTATCATTTCTACGGAGTGGCGATGCACCTGCTCGACACGAAGCTGTCGGGCGTCTATCCGCATCACATCGACCGGCCGGATGCCTCGCTGCTCAAAGGAGTCGACGAACCGTTTTACATACCGCACAGCCGCTTCGCCACCTGGGATTTCGACGAGATCGCAGCGCTCAGCGAGATAGCCGTTGACGCTTCAGGGCTGCCGCAGGGGCCCTACATGCTCTCATCGCTCCGCTATCCCGAGCATTATTTCACCGGCCACGGCGAATATGCCACGCAGACTCTCGACAACGAATACCGCCGCGACCTCGGCAAGGGGATGAACCCGCACATCCCGCTCAACTACTACCCCGCTGACGATCCCTCGCAGCAACCCGCCGACAAATGGCATGAAACGGCGGTCAGGATAATGTCAAACTGGCTTGACGAAGCCGTCACGCACAAACTCAATAAAACACGATGATAGAATATATCCGCGGCAATATAGCCGAGCTCACCCCTACCTATGCCGTGATCGAATGCAACGGCATAGGCTATATGCTTTGCATCTCACTTTCAACATTTTCCGCTCTGGAAGACGCCTCACAGGCCAAGCTGCTCGTCCACGAAGCCATTCGCGAAGACGCCCACCAGCTGTTTGGATTTCTCACCGACCAGGAGCGTCAGATGTTCCGCCTGCTCATCGGTGTGTCGGGCGTCGGTGCCAACACCGCGCGCATGATCTTATCCTCGATTCCGGCGCCGGAACTCGAGGCCGTGATTGCCGGCGGCGACCATTCGCGCCTGAAAATCGTGAAGGGTATAGGCACAAAAACGGCACAGCGCATCATTGTTGACCTACGCGACAAAATAAAACCGTCAGGCGAAACGTTAATTAATCAGTCTGCAACGACTTCCGACGTCTACGACGAAGCTCTTCTGGCGCTTGTCATGCTCGGGTTCTCACGCCCGCAGTCGCAGAAAGCGCTCAAAAAGATCTTCGATGCCGATCCGACGATAAGGGTGGAATCGGCAATAAAGAAAGCGCTGGCCATGATGTGATGCACCGGCATCGCCATGCTCCGGCCATGACATCGCAAATCGCAGCGGCAACGTACAGCTCTCACAGTGGCAACAAGTAACAACCGACATATACGCTCACGTTTCTCTTCTTTGCGCATCATCCTCAGGGTGATGGCTGTCGTCATTATGGCAAGCGGAGTCTCGGTGTGGGCACAATACTACAAGTCGGAGCTCAAGCCACCGGCTCCGCCGGCCACCGCTCCGCCGCCACCGCTGTCACAGGTCGATTCGATAATGCTGCCGTCGCCCGTACAGCAGACTGTCCCGCAATCCTACGAGGAGCTGATGGGGCAGGAATTCTCGGCCGACCTTGCCACGCCCTCCAACATCACCACCCAAGCTGAATTCGACCCGGAAACGGGTTGTTACATTATACGCACGCGCGTGGGCGATATGGACATCGCCACCCCCTTCATCATGTCGGAGGCGCAGTACAACAACTGGCAGATGCGCAAGTCGATGCAGGAATATTACCGCCGCCGCAACGCCGAACTGCTCACCGAGAAGGGCGAGAAAAAGCCTTTCGACATCCTCGACATGAATTTTGCGCTCGGCCCGCTGGAGAAAATTTTCGGCCCCGGCGGCGTCAGCCTGAAGACGCAAGGCTCGGTGCAGATCGACATGGGCATCAAGTCGAACAAATCCGACAACCCGGCATTGTCGCTCAACTCCCGCCGCAAAACATTCTTCGACTTCAACCAGAAGATCCAGGCCACCATTGCCGCTTCGGTCGGCGACCGCCTGAATTTCAACATGACCTACAACACCGATGCCACCTTCGACTTCGACAGCAAGAACATCAAGCTGGCCTACGAAGGCAAAGAAGACGACATTGTCAAGAACATCGAAGCCGGCAACGTGTCTATGACCACCGGGTCGTCGCTGATACGCGGCTCTACAGCCCTGTTTGGCATCAAGACCAAGCTGCAATTCGGGCGGCTGACAGCCACAGCCCTTGTCTCGCAGCAAAACTCGGAGAGCAAGAGCGTCAGCACCCGTGGCGGCAGCCAGGCCACATCCTTCACCATCAACGCCGACGAATACGACCAAAACCGCCACTACTTTCTCGGGCACTTCTTCCGCGACAACTACGACACCTGGGCATCGAAGCTGCCTTTTGTGTCTTCGGGCGTCAACATCACTCGCATCGAAGTATGGGTCACCAATAAGGGTAACCGCTACGAACAGTCGCGCAACATCGTGTCGTTCATGGACTTGGGCGAAGAAAAACGCATAGCCTCCGGCCATTGGACGCCCAACCCGGCATATCCCAACCCCAGCAACAACTCCAACGACCTGCTGCGCACCATCAAAGACCAATACCCCGATGCCCGAGACATCTCGCAAGTGACACAGATATTGGCGCCGCTGCAAGCCTATGACATAGAAGGCGGCAAAGACTACGAAAAAATCGAGAGCGCACGCCTGCTTTCATCCAACGAGTACACCCTCAACTCCAACTTGGGCTACATCTCAATCAAAAGCGCCCTCAATGCCGATGAAGTGCTCGCCGTAGCCTACGAATACACCTATCACGGACAGGTATACCAAGTGGGCGAATTCAGCGGCGACATCACCGAGACAGACAAAGCCTTGTACGTCAAGATGCTCAAAGGCACAACCGTCAACCCGCGCCTGCCAATGTGGGACCTGATGATGAAAAACGTCTACAACCTCGGCGGATACCAAATCCAAAAAGAAAAATTCAAATTCAACATCAAGTACCTAAGCGACACCACCGGCACCAAAATCAACTACCTGCCCATAGCCGGGCTCAATGACAAATCGCTACTGCAGGTCATGAATCTCGACCGTCTGGACTCGCAACAAGACAGCAACCCCGACGGCTTCTTTGACTTTGTAGAGGGCTACACCATACTTTCGGCCACAGGCAAGGTTATCTTCCCCGTAGTCGAGCCCTTCGGCAGTCACCTCGAATCGGTCATCACCGACCCGGTGCAGCGCGAGCACTACTGCTACCCCCAACTATACGATTCCACCCTGGTTGTAGCCCGCCAATTCGCCGATAAAAACAAATTTGTCATGGACGGCGAATACCAAGCCTCCTCCGGGTCGCAGATACGACTCAACGCCATGAACGTCCCACGAGGCAGCGTTGTGGTCACCGCCGGCGGCGTCACCCTCACCGAAAACGCTGACTATACCGTCGACTACGCCATGGGCATAGTCACTATCACCAACCAATCCATCATCGACTCGGGACAAAGCATCAGCGTCAGTCTCGAAAACCAGTCACTATTCTCGACCCAACGCAAAACATTACTCGGCCTCGACCTGCAATACGAGTTCAGCAAGGATTTCAATATAGGAGCCACCGTCATGCATTTCGGAGAGAAATCGCTCACCGAAAAAGTCAACATTGGCGACGAAGTAGTCAACAATACGATGTTGGGCTTCAACCTGAGCTACAACAAGGAATTTATGTGGCTTACCAATCTGCTCAATAAGATTCCCACTGTCAACGCCACCGCCCCCTCGCGGCTGAGCCTTTCCGCCGAATATGCACGCATCATCCCCCAAAGCCAAAAATCAGGCTCGAACAAAGGATCCTCGTACATTGATGACTTCGAGAGCTCGCAGACAGGCATAGACCTGCGCAGTCCCTACTCATGGTTTCTGGCCTCCACACCTTACGACCCGTCCTCCGATGCCCTGTTCCCCGAGGCGGCACTAAGCAACGAAGTCAGCTACGGCAAAAACCGCGCATTGCTCAACTGGTACTACATTGACCGACTGTTCACTCAGCGCAACTCCTCGCTCATTCCCGGCTATCTCAAGAGTGATGTAGCCCAACTCTCCAACCCCTATGTGCGCGAAGTCACCACGCGCGAAATCTTTCCCGGCCGACAGCTGCAATACGGCGAGAGTAATTCC
>URWH01000056.1 GCA_900551515.1 uncultured Porphyromonadaceae bacterium | reverse complement strand
TCCCGGTTCGACCATCAACCCGCTTGTCGATACCAAACTTGCCGACGCCTGCCGCGAAACGCTGCGCCAGCGCGGCGACGCCGCAACAGGCTGGAGCATGGGGTGGAAACTCAACCACTGGGCCCGTCTGCTCGACGGCGACCATGCCCATATCCTCCTCGAAAACCTGCTTAAAAACGGCACGGCCGACAATCTCTGGGATCTGCACCCGCCATTCCAGATCGACGGCAACTTCGGTGCCACGGCCGGCATCGCCGAGCTCTTCCTCCAGAGCCACACCGGCAAACTGCATCTGCTGCCTGCCCTCCCCTCGCAGTGGCGCGACGGCCACATCAAGGGCCTGCTTGCCCGCGGCAATTTTGAAGTTAACATCACATATAAGGGCAACCGCCTCGACGAAGCCGTGATCACATCACGCGCCGGCGGCCCCTGCACAGTGCTCTACGACGGCCGCGAAACCACTTTCGACACCAGCCGCGGTGCATCCTACCGCATCACCGCCTCCAAAGACCGCCTGAAAGTCAGCCCCCTCTGAACGGCTCCGCGCAAGACACAGACAGCCCGCAGGGATCTCCCCGCGGGCTGTCTGTATTTCGTAAGTAGTGGGATCAGTTGCCTCCCTCGTTGTAGCCTACGTAAAAACCTTTTTCGGGATCTTCAATGAGATAGATCACCGAAGTCTGGCCGGTGGACATAGGCGATGAATACGTGACCATCTTCACCTTGTCGGTCAGATTCTTTTCTTCTCGGACAATGGTTTCCGACGAATAAGGCATCACATCGTTGAGAAACGCATCGGCATCGGCAAGTGTCGAGAAAAAAGCCGGTTTCTGATAATACATGCACTGAAGGCTGTGCTGCGCAAACAATTCAGGCTGCCGGTCGGTGTAATCGCCTGCCACATCGCCGAAAAAAGCAAACAGAGGAATGGCTTGTGCCGATAAAGCGCTGAACGCCAGCATTGAGCCAAATATAAGTTTCTTTATCATCTGTCAGATATTAAGAGGGTGAATAAAGGCTATGTGATCGCTTAAGCGTCTTATTTCGACGTTTTGTAGACCCATGCGCTCGGATAGCGCTTTACGAAGTCTTTGTCGGTCGACTTGAATGCGAAGGCAGCGTCGAAGTCGTTGGAAACGGCGGCATACACGCGATAGCGTCCGTCGCTCGGGAGCACGCGCAGCTGGTCTTCGGCCTTCTTCTGCGAGATGAAGCGCTGAGCCTCCGAAGCCGAAGCGCATGAAGCCACGATGATGTAGTATTCGTAATCCTTCTCGGGATTTACGCCTTTCAGCGAGGCTACGGGCACAACGACAGGCTCCTGCTCCTGCTCGGCTGCGGCAGACGATTCCTTCTGCTCTTTTGCGGCTGCGGGCTGCTCATACCGGGGTGCGGAAGCGGGGATCACCACCTTGCGGGCGGGAGTGACACGCGGCAGCGAAAGCGATGCGCGGTCCACGTTGCTGTCGTCGACGAGCACGGGAGTGGTTAGCGTAGCGCCGGCGGCCAGTATCAGAGCCACGATGGCGGCATAGCGGCCAACGGATTTCAGGCGGCTCGCAAAGCTGCGGCGGCCGGAGGTGACGTCAACCTCAAGCAGCTGAAGCTCGGCAGCGGGCTGCTGCTCCGACACATAGCTGATATCCACCGACGGAAGCCCGCGGTACATCATGTCGACGATGCTGTCCGACGCAGCCGGCGTGAAAGCTATGGCGGCCCCGTCGGTCGGTTCCAGTCGCCCTATCCGCGGCAGGTCTACGAAGCCTTCCGACTGTATGCGGCGCTTCAGCAGTTCCACACTCTGCGCTATCTCCTCACGGGCCTGCTCATAGCTGATGCCTTCGCGGCGGGCCACCGAACCGGAGAGCAAGCCGTCGTCGTGGCTGATCACGTTGTTGAACACGAGCATGCGTCCGGGAGGCAACAGCGTCAGGCCGTCGGCCGACACCCGTGCCGGCATGTTCTGCGCGACAAAGGCGCCCAATCCGGCTACGACAACGCAATCGTGGCGGGTGATATTGTATGTGGTCGATTAATGTCATATTCGGTTACAAATATAGTCAGTTTTTATTCAAAGGCCAAATCTATTTCAAAACAATTTTTCAAGATCCTGTTCTGAAATCATTCTTATAACGGGCAAACCGTCAGGCGTATAGTTGGGCGACGGCAATCGCAGCAGTTCGCCGATAAGATGCTCTCGCTCAGCGTCGGTGAGCTTACGCCCGGCCGTTATGGCTGCACTGCGGGCCATCGACAGCGCTATCCGCTCCATCACAGTGTCGGCGGCACGGTCCACCTCATCCGTCGCGTCCTCCACTATGTGCATTATCGTTTCGGTGGCGCTGACATCGCCGAGCATCGAAGGCACGGCAGTGACGCTCCACGCGTTATCGCCCAGAAACGACAACCCGAAACCTATGCCCCGGACATAATCGGCAATGGCCAATAGCACGGCATTCTGCGACGCCGACAGCCGTATCACCTCAGGAAAAAGCACTTGCTGCACACCCGCATTGCCGGCACGCAGAGATGCCAGATAGCGTTCGTAGAGCACTTTCACATGCGCGCGGTGCTGGTCGATGACCATCACCCCCGACACGGAGGCCGAGAGGATGAACCGGTTACGCACCTGTATCGTCGAGGTGGAGTCGTGCGGCACGTTGCCGTCATCGCTGCCGTCAAAGATATCGCCGACCGCATCGGGAGCCGTGGCACGACTCTCCACTGTGCCCGTCAGCATCATATCGTCGAGAGTGCCGGCTTCCTGTGTGCCGCTGCGGCGCTCTCCGCCGCACGACATGAAGCCTTCATAAAGCTTGTCCCAGTCGGAAGCTACACCCTGGCGATGGAAGGGCGACGATGACGACACGCCAACGCCCGACGGCGGCATGGAGGAGCCCGTAGTCCCGACAAAGGGGTTGTAGCCGCTGTCAATCTCCACGCTGTGGTCGCCCTTTGCGTTGGGATTGAACACCGGAATCTCGATGCCGTCGGCCGATTCAAAGTCTATACCGGGCATGGCGTTGAACCGTCCGAGAGCCTCTTTGACGGCAGCCATCAGTATCTGCCAGATTGCCGCTTCGTTTTCAAATTTTATCTCGTTTTTTGTCGGGTGGATATTCACGTCGATGGTCGAGGGATCGACGGTGAAGTTCAGGAAGTAGTTGGGCTGCTGGTCGGCCGCTATCAGCGGCTCGTAGCACATCATCACGGCTTTGTGGAAATAAGGGTGACGCATGTGGCGGCCGTTAACCATCAGAAACTGGAGCGCATTGCGCCGGCGTGCATGTTCGGGCATCCCCGTGAAGCCTTCGATGCTTACTATCGAGGTCGACGTGCTCACCGGTATCAGCTGCCGTTCAACCGTCTTGCCGTAGAGGTCGGAAATGCGCTGCTTGAGCGATCCGCGCATGAGCTGATGCACCATCGTGTCATTGTGGATCAGCTTGAAATCGACATCGGGATTCACGAGCGCCATCCGCTCGAATTCGCGCGTGATGTTGGCGAACTCTACAGGATCTTTCTTGAGGAATTTGCGGCGCGCGGGCACGTTGAAGAAGAGGTTTTTGACCATCATATTGCACCCTGTAGGGCATGCCGTTGGCTCCTGAGCCTCCACGCGCGAACCGTTTATCTCGAGCCGCGTGCCGAGCTCGGCGTCGGCGGTGCGGGTGCGCAGCTCCACCTGCGCCACGGCGCATATCGACGCGAGCGCCTCGCCGCGGAATCCCATGGTGTGGAGCGAAAACAGGTCGTCGGCCTTGACGATCTTCGACGTGGCATGCCGTTCAAACGCCATGCGGGCGTCGGTCTCGGTCATCCCTTTACCGTTGTCCACCACCTGAATGAGCGTGCGGCCTGCATCGCGGATTATGACATCCACGCTTGTCGCACCGGCATCCACAGCATTCTCCACCAGCTCTTTAACCACTGATGCAGGTCGCTGTATCACCTCTCCGGCAGCTATCTGGTTGGCCACTGAATCGGGAAGTAGTCGGATGATATCGCTCATGTTCGTTTGTTTTGGATTAACCTTGCAAAGTTACTACTCTGCGCCCACGCCGCCAAAATGCGTTTTCTACAGTTCCGGCTTCGGTTGTCGAGAAAATGTCGATAACTTAAAACAGAAGGCCAGAAGGGCAGATGGAACAGAAGGGCAGAAGGGCAGAAGGGCAGAAGAGACAGAAGGGGTAAAAGGAACAAAAGGACTAAAGGGCAAAGGGAGAGAAATGGCAGAAGATATAGGAATTACTGCTGAAGGGATTCGCTCTCCATCACTTTTGCGCCATCCACCATTTTGTTGCCGGTGACAACCGGAGTACGTCCGCGTCCGGGGTTACGTCCACGTCCGTTGATGTCGGTCGAGTGCCGGCGCCGCCCCGTGCTTTCGGGCTTTGCCGTCGATTCGCCGGCGGGAGCTGCTTTTTCTACGGTGCGGCGGTCGTCGGGAGCATTGGGGTTGGGCTTAGCGGTGTCACGTTTCGGGTAATTGGGTGTGTTGACCGCCGAGGTCTCGGTGCTCGCCGTGTTGAGCAACTCGATCATCGCATCGGGCACTATCATCACATCCTCAGGCGACATTGGCCGCAAGTCGCCATACCACAGGAATTTAGGCAGGAAATAGGCGTTGCGCTTGGCCAGATAGAGCGGCGTGACAGTCGAGGTGGTCTCGGGCCAGAAATGGATACTTTTAATCGACTGCCCGTTGAAATATGAGTCCATGAAGCTGCTCTCGACAAACGCATATTTATTATATGACGAATCCGACTCCATCGGGAACACCATCAGTTGCACGCTGCCCTCGGCATACATCCGCTCTACTGTCGAATCGGCAAACCAGGCCGTCAGGTCGTCGCCCGACAGCTGATTGTAGCAATCCTCGAGTATATGTTCGGCCATCACGCCGGTCAGTGGCAGACGGGCCCAGTCGACTGTCGAATCGGCAAGATGCACATTTATCTGATTGCCGAATATCTGCCGCTCGCCGCTCCACACTATCGGATGGCGGTACATCCACATCAGCGAGTCGCGCTCGGTGAGGCTCAGCGAGTCGCAGAGGCCCTGCAGATCGTAACGGTAGAACCGCACTCGGTGAAACACGTTGGTCACCTTGGTCGAATCGGCCAGGTCGAGGCAGGCTATGATGGTGTCGCCGTGCAGATAGAGGGTGTCGCCTTTGGAGTATTCTTTGGCCAGGGCGCGGCCGGTCACGAAAGCGCTGTCGCGCACTTCGTCGTAGAAGCCGTAGTCGCCGTGGAGCGAGCTCTGCCGGGCCGAATCGGTGAGCACCATCGAGCCGAAAGCCTCGCCATACTGGCGCGCGCGGTCGTAGAACAGAGTGTCGCCGGTGAGCGTGTTGCCGCGGCGGGTGTGCACGGTCGACCGTTTATAGAGGTCGGCCACACCGGTGTCGGTGTTGTAGGTGCCCGACGAAGTGTAGATGGTGCCGTCGTTATTGATGATCTCGCTCGGGCTCACCAGCTCGGCCACATGGGTGGCGGTGTTGTATTCGAGCGAGTCGGTGTTGATGTAGAGCACATCTTTCGGGCGGCGGCTCACCAGATGCACATCAATATTGAAATAGGCGTCTTTGGTCCGGGGATAATATTCGCCCTCCCACGATGTCAGCACGTTGGTGCGGTCGCTGATCTCACCGCCTACGTCGTAGAAACCGATCTCGTTGAGCATGTCGTAGTGAAACACGTCGGTGGTCAGTGTCACGTCGCGGTTTTTCAGTCGCACTTTCTTGCCGGCGTCGGCATAGAGGATAGCTTCTTCCTCAATGCCGTCATAGTCGAGATAGTCGGCATAGACAAACAGGGTGTCGCCCTGCTCCATGCGCACGTTGCCGAAAGCTTCAAACGAGTTGGTGGCTTCGTAGACGTAGGCGCTGTCGCAGTACATGAACATGCCTCCCTTGCGAAGCTTCACGTTGCCGTTCAGCACCTGATACTGCTCTTCGTGAGGGTTCATCAGGTTTTCCTCGTAGTGGAGCATATCGGCGTATTCCAGAAACACTTTGTTCGACTGCGAGCGGTCGGCAGTAGGTATGGTGGGCTTGATCACTTTGGATGCCGGAGTGCGGCGGCCGGCTTTGCTCTTGGGCCGGGAGGTCTGGGTCACCGCGAAGATGAGCGACGGCAGCAACAGGAGCATCAGGCACGCCGCTAAGGTCAGTAGCGGCTTGCGGCCGGAGCCGGAGCTTTGTTTTTTCACACTGCGCATTTCCTTTGGGCGTTAACGGCGATGACGGCGTGTATCGTTATTTTATCTTCAGACTGCTGACGGCGGCATCATTTGGTTGCCGTGCCCTCTTTGATCCATCCGGAATGAACGAATTCGCAGTTGCGCCATCCCGGTTCGATACGCACGTAAGTGTCGCGGATTTTATTTTCGAGCCAGCGTTTGAGCAACGCGTCGCGTTCGGAATTCTCATACATGTCTTTGATGAGCTGATAGTCGTCGGCCACATTGGCTTTGTGACCCGGGATGCGGCGTGTCAGTTTCACCATGGCCACCACCTCGCGGTTGAGCTTCGGATCAATCATGATGAAGGGCACCGACACTTCGCCTTCCTGCAGATCGTTGACCATCTTGGCCACTTCCTGCGGCAGCTCCGCCATCTCAAATTGCGGCGTTCCGTCCTGCGGATTGACCATCACGCCGCGGTTGTTGCGGGTGTCTTTGTCCTGCGACAGATAGGCCACGGCTTCTTCAAAGGTGAATTTCTTGTTGTCGACCATATCAGTGCGCACCGAGTCGAGACGGTTGACGGCATCGGTCAGATCGTTGTCCGACACTCGCGGACGAAGCAGTATGTGACGCGTGTTGATGCGGTCGCCGCGTTTCTCTATAAGCTGGATGATATGATAGCCATACTGGCTTTCAACTATTTTCGACACTTTTTTGGGATCGCTGAGGTTGAAAGCCACGGCGGCATATTCCGGATCCATCTGCGCACGGCCCATGAAGCCTGTCTCGCCGCTGCGCACAGCTGTGCCTTTGTCCTCGGAATAGAGGATGGCGAGTGTCGAAAACTCGCTCTCGCCACGGTTTACCCTGTCGGTATAATCACGGAGGCGGGCTTTGATATCCTCTATTTCCTGTCGCGGTATCACGGGATTTAGTGTCAGTATCTGCACTTCCACCTGCAGAGGCACGAACGGGATACTGTCCTTGGGCATGGCATCGAAATAGCGGCGCACATCCGACGGCGTGGCTTTGATGTCCTTGGTCAGCGACTGCTGGACGCTGCGCACGCGGTAGGAGTTGCGCACCATATCGATCATCGATTCGCGCATCTCGGGCATCGTTTTGCGGAAATACTGTTCCATCTTCTCGCGCGAGCCGAGCTGCGAGATGTAGTAGTTGAGGCGCGAGTCCACTTCGGCCATCACCGAAGCGTCGGGCACTGTGACTGTGTCGATGTCGGCCTGATGCAGATAGAGCTTTTCTATGGCCATCTGTTCGGGGATAATGCAGTAGGGGTCGCCGTTGATCGACATGCGTTCATACTGCATGTTGTTGTACTGCTCCTCGATTTCCGACTTCCATATCGGCTGGTCGCCGACCACCCATGCCACTTCTTCGGCTATATTGTTCTGAGCCACGGCTGCCATCGCCATCAGAGCGTAGAGCGCCGCCATTGCATATCGGAGTATTTTCACGTCGTTTATGATGCTAATTGTTTTATTTTCGGTTTATCTCGCCAAAATTACTAATTTTTGCTCATTCACACAGCATCCACTTTGCGAAAATGACGATAGCCCGCGACGAATCGCGGGCTATTAACAATATTTTTCAAAACAGACGGCTATTATATCAGTCGTTAGCAGTCAGAGGAGCCAGACGCTCACGCCACACGGTCACGGGATATTTGTCGTGCAATTGTCCGAGCCATTCTTTTTCGAGCTGCTGCTGATAGTCGATGCTCACCGCGCCGCGCACATCCGTGGCATATTCAGGCTGCTCCACCACGGCGCCGCGCCAGCCGCGCCATGCTTTCCAGCGGCTGTTGGGTTCAGGCACTTCGCCGCCGAAGGCTATGTTGTCGACTATGGGATTGCTGCCGCGCCCGGCTATCACGCGGTCGATGCGCACGTTGGTGCCGAATTTCTTGCGCAACTCCGTAGGCAGCTGGTTGTCAGCGACATTCAGCGTGCCGAGATAAGCCACTGCATCGTCGGCGATAGTGTCGTTGACGGCGCTGACCAGATATCCGCGGTAGTGAGGCACATTCCAGCGGTAATTGTCGCGGTGGGCTTTAAAACAGGCTTCGAGTCCTTCGGCATCGGTGTTGGCGCGGTCCCACACCTCGCGGTTGCTGATCTCGTAGAGCAGTATGCCGTCGGAATATTCGTTGAGCAGGTTGCGGTAAGCCGGCTCGCGGTCAGCTAAGGTGGCCAGGAAATGGGCGCGCAACCGGCTGAGCATCA
Source organism: uncultured Porphyromonadaceae bacterium (assembly GCA_900551515.1). Next base: position 1,501 of record URWH01000056.1, on the reverse strand, counting down.
TCTCATCAGCGCTGTTGTTGAATAGCTCGATGATCTCCGCTGCGCTACGGTTGTCGCAGCTTCCGAGGCTGCTGAGCACATCGGCGGCGCCTACGCTCTCCTTGCCGAGACTGAAAAGCGGCGCTTTGACAGCGGCGATCTCTGCACGGCATGCATCGGTGAGTCCGCCGTGTTTATTGATAGCCTTGGCCACTGACGCCAGTGCTTTTCTGTTGATTTTGGCACCGGCCGTGCGGCCGTAACGCTCAAGCGTGCGACGCACCACGAGTCCGCTGCGATAGTCGCCGTCGAGGATCCTCTCGAGGAGCGGACGCACCGAATCAATGGGAGGTGTGGGCCGCAAAGCCTCGCGCAGAAGAATGTGATAACCGGCCGACGTAAGCACAGGTTCCGAAATCTGCCCGTCGGCAAGAGCATAAGCGGCGGCTTCAAATTCAGGTATCATGCGTCCCACGCCGAACCATGGAAGCTGCCCGCCGTTCGAGCGTCCCGACGGATCCATCGTTTCGCGGCATGCCATATCGGCAAAATCGGCGCCTGACATTAGGAGGGTATGTATGGAGTCGATCTGCGCTTTGGCCTGCGCGGAATCGCCGCCTTGTATCTGCTTGAGTATGTGACGCACACGCACCTCGCCCGGATCGGCGCGACGGCTCTCTACTTTCATGAAATGCAAGCCGTAGGGCGTCTGAAACACCGGTGAGAATTCGCCGACAGCCGTCGTAAAGGCTGCGTCTTCAAACTGATAGGGATAAAGCGCGCCGGTAAAGCTGAGCAAGCCGCCCGTCGTGGGCACGGCGGGGTCTGCGCTGTAACTCCTCACCATCTGCTCGAAATCGGCTCCGGCCAGAGCTGCCGCATGCAGGCTGTCGGCCAGCGCGCGGCGTTCGGCAGGCAGTATGATATGACGCACGGTCACCACTTCGCAACGGTGTGCATAGGCCTCATTGATAAGGCTGTCGCGCATCGCCTTGTCGACGAGGTAAGGAGCGGCAAGTTCCGAACGGTAGCGCTGCATGTCGTTGAGGTAATTGGCCGTGGTGTCGAGGCCCGCATCCTGTGCAGCACGCACCTTCAGCTTGTAGTCGACAAACATGTTGATATAGTCGTCGAGCGACACAGCGGCCGACTGTTGAGTGTTGTTTTTCTTATAAAGATATTCAAATTCGCTCAGCTTCACATCCTGGCCGCCGACAGTCATCACCGTCGGATCGGCAGATTTCTTCTTACCGGCCGCAAACGCCTGACACGGAATGCCAACGGCAAGAATGAAGAGCGCTATAACAGTTTTCTTTATCATGGATTCTTGATGTAATTTTAGAGCTTGTTTAATAATAAATGTTGACGGCAGGGTCGCATAGCTTGAGCGGGTTTTTGGCTTGCGACGAAGGAGTGTACCGAGGTACACGACTGAGGAACAGGGCGAAAAGCGGCCAAGATATGCGAAGCTTAAGTGACATTAATTACAACACAGCTCATGGAATTCAACAACAATTGTATT
>URWH01000055.1 GCA_900551515.1 uncultured Porphyromonadaceae bacterium | reverse complement strand
TTTGTAGCGCCACACAGGCCGCAGGGTGGAGAGATTGACGCAGATCACATTGCCGGCATTGTCGGCAATGTAGCCATAGTTGCGGTACACCGACATCGACGATTCGAAGCCTGATGCCGTGCCGCCGACGGTGTAGCGCAATGCCGAATGAAGTGTGAGCGTGCCTTTGCCTATCAGAAACTTATAGAGCGTGCCGTTCTCGCCGGGGCGGAACAGAAACTGGCCGACTCTGACGGGCGAAGAGTCGTAGCTGTGCCATTTGCGCATGGCTTTCGGGTCGGGACCGAAGCGGTGGCTGATGGCCATTTTGTCGAGGTCGATGACGAGAGCCGACACCTCGGAGTGTGCCGAGAGCCCTTGCCCCACGTAGAGATTGCCATTGAGCGTCGGGTCGAGCGACACGGTGCCTTTTATCGGATTGCCGGTATTGATGGCTTTGCGCGAGACTTTGCCGGTGTTGAAGTCAATGAAATAGACGCGGCCGGAAAGCGATCCCACGATTATCTCGGATCTCGAAGCCGGATTCCCCGCTTCGGCAAACCGTTTCAGGCAGGAGTCGGGCCAGTCTACGAGCAGGGGCTGCCCGGTCCAGCCGGTGCCTCCGCCCCACGAGCCGTACTCGGTGGGAGTGAAGTCTTCGTCGGTGTCAAACTGCCATTCCACCTCAAACGTTGTTGGCGTTTTCGTGAGTTTGCCGCCGAAATCGGCATCGCGAAGCGCTCCCTTTCTGAAGGTGAAAGCCCCAGGGGTGTCGGTGTAGAGGTCGCTGATCGATTCCAGACGTCCGTCGACGCCGGTCTTGGCCACCTCGACGGTGTATTTCAATGCCGATGCCGATGCGAAAACCGTGTCGGGAAGCCATTCTATGACTCCGGATTCGTCGCTCTTGGCCGTAGTGCTGTCGCTCTTGGCCGCCGGCGTGGTGCCGTGGCCGCAGCCTGCAAGGCACGCGGCAGTCAAAGCTGAAAAGATTATTTTGGGGAATCGCAAGGGCATGTGTCGGTTTTCATGTTTCTCAAAACGATTGCAAAATTACTCATTAATATGGTCATTACCAAACATAAAGCCCGCGCGTCGCCCGATAGTTATAAACATTTAATAAACATTTAAGCCTCTTTGCAATAAAATTTAGGTAATTTTGTATCTTCAAATCATCGGCTGTGGCCGTAAGGTCGGCAAGCGTGGGAATAAGTAATTATGGCAGTTTCTTCAACGGTGAAAATAGATATGCTGAGCGGGTCTTTGTTCAAGAAGATCCTCGTCTTTTCGCTGCCTCTTGTGGCAAGCGGAGTGCTTCAGCAGTCGTTCAATGCTGTCGATGTGGTGGTGGTCGGGCGCTATTGCTCGCATCAGGCACTGGCGGCAGTGGGAAGCAACGGCGCCATAATCAACATTCTCATCAATCTTTTCATCGGCATCTCCATCGGCTCGAATGTGGTTATAGCCAATTATATAGGCCGCAAAAACGAATCGGGAATACGTAAGGCTGTGGCCACCTCGATGGCCATTGCCGTGGGTAGCGGTGTGCTCTTGCTTGTGCTCGGTTCGATTCTTGCGCGTCCGTTGCTCGAACTGATGAACACCCCGCCCGATGTCATCGATCTCGCCACGCAGTATCTGCAATTGTTTTTCCTCGGCATGCCGTTCATGATGGTCTACAATTTCGGCTCGGCGATAATGCGAAGCATGGGCGACACACGCCGCCCGTTCTACAGCCTTGTGGTGGCCGGCATAGTCAATACGCTGCTCAATCTCGTGCTTGTGATCCGGTTCGATATGGGCGTGGCCGGAGTGGCTATAGCCACGGTGGTGGCCAACATCATCAACGCCGCGTTCATCACCTTCTGGCTGCTCCGTGAGGACGACCCTTTCCGCCTGTCGCTGCGCAAGGTGCGGCTGCATGCCACACAGATGCGGCAGATGCTGCAGATCGGCGTGCCGGCCGGACTGCAGGGCATGGTGTTTTCGATAGCCAACATCTTCATCCAGTCGGCCATCAACCGCTATGGCTCGAGCGCCGTGGCCGGCTCGGCGGCAGCGCTCAACTATGAGGTCTATTGCTATTTTATAATGGTGGCATTCTGCCAGGCGGCTACGGCTTTTGTCAGTCAGAACTATGGCGCCGGGCTCTACGACCGTTGCCGGCGCGCTTTCCGGCTCTGCATGATCATGAGCGTTGTAGGTGTCGGTCTGGCTAATCTGCTCATCGTGTGGCAGGACCGCTTCTTTCTCGGCATATTTTCATCGGATCCCACGGTGGTCGACTACGGCATCACGCGACTGCATTACGTGCTGCTGTTGCAGTTTATGGCGTCGAGCTATGAGATCAGTGGCTCGGCATTGCGCGGCCTGGGCTATTCGATGACGCCGATGGTGCTTACGGTGTTCGGCACATGCGTGCTCAGGCTCGTGTGGATCTATACGGTTTGCGCTTCTGTCACCGATTTCAGCCTGCTGCTGTCGGTCTACCCCATAAGCTGGGCCATAACGGGGGCTGCGGTCTACATTGCCTACCGCAGAATCTCAACGCGTCTGTTCAACGACCGCCTGCGTAAAATAGCCTGATTTGTAAGGGGAGGGGTGGGTGCTTAAAGCCGGTTGGCATATATTATCGAACCGGCTATTATTATCGAACCGGCTCTTAAAGCCGGAACGGAATGGTGAGCCGATAGAGCACCGGCACTTTCTCATTGCCTATTCTGCCGCTTTCCCAGCGGGGCATGTTGCTGATGATGCGTGCCGCTTCCAAGCCGAGACTGTGGCACGGAGCACGGAGAATGGTGATATTGTTGATCGAGCCGTCGGTATCGATGATGAAAGAGCATATCACTCGACCCTGGATTCCTTGCTCATAAGCGTCGCGCGGATACACGCGTTCGCTGTTGATGTAGCTGTTAAGCGCTGTCTCACCGTTGGGGAAATTAGGATAGACATCCACGAAATCGAGCAGGTATGCACAAACAGGCTGCTGTTCGCCGGGACGGATGAATCCCACCGTCCGCGAATATTGTGCCGTGACGGCCAACGATGAAAAAAGCAGGGCTGAAAGGGCAATTGTCAGTCGTAATTGCAAAATTCTTTTCATGAATGTGTGCTCCTATGCAGTGATAATTAGTTGGTTTTGATGGGGCAAAAATATAACCTGCCTATGAATCGCGCAAATCACTCACTTCTTTTTTGAGAATGATTATTATTGTTTTATTTTTGTTGACAAATTCCCAATCCAAATTAACTATAATTTAGTAATCCCGCATCCCGCATCCTGCATTATTAATTGTGCATCGTGCATTAAAAAAATCCAAATAGGGTATAATATCAATAATTCCTCGCCGTTTATAATAAAATGTGCCTGACACACATCTTAACCGCAATGATTAAAATCAAGAATCTACGCATAGTTTCGCTGGCCGCTATGATGGCCGTTGCAACATCGGCAATCGCTTCCGACAGCTCGCCGGCTTACAACTTTCTGAATATCCCCTCGTCGGCCCGCGTCTATGGCCTCGGCGGCGTCAACATCTCGAATATCGACGACGATATCAATAGTGTCGATCAGAACCCGGCGCTCCTCGGCCCTGAATTCGACATGCAGATCGGCGTCAATTACATGCGTTATATTGCCGATGCCAACTTTGCCGGCGTCAAATTCGGAACCCGCGCTTCGGATCACGGAGCTTGGGCCGTCGGATTGCAATATTACGGCTACGGCTCAATTACAGGAACTGATGAGATAGGAAACCTCACCGGCGATTTCTCGCCTAAGGACCTTAATATCCACGGTCTCTATTCGCATGATATCACCGACCGTCTGCGCGGTGGCATCGCCCTGAAATTCCTCTACAGCTCCTATGGCGACTTCTCGGCATTTGCCGTGGCCACCGACCTGGGCATCAACTACTACGATCCCGACCGGGATCTTTCGCTCTCGGCCGTCATCGCCAATCTCGGCGGTCAGGTAAAGCGCTTCCAGGACCGCTACGACCGTCTGCCCGTCGATCTGCGGCTCGGCTGGACGCAGTCGTTCGGCTCGCTCCCTATCCGATTCTCTATCACGGCATGGAACCTGACCAAATGGAAGATGCCCTATTACGAAACCGGCGACGGCACTACTGACGATGACTTCGAAATCAAATCGTCGTTCGCCTCAAATCTTTTCCGCCACCTCGTCTTCGCCGCCGACTTCGTGCCCTCGGAGAAATTTCACATCGGCATCGGCTACAATTATAAGACACGCACCGACATGAGCACCTATTCACGCAATTTCCTTTCGGGATTTTCTATCGGTGCCGGCCTCAATGTCAGCTCGTTTAAGTTCGGCATCGCCTATGCCCAGCCTCACAGCGGAGCCTCCACTTTCATGTTAAACATCTCAACCAACCTCACCGAGCTTTTGCAATAACCAAGCCCGTGTCGTTCAATTATATTATGGATCAGAAGAAACCGTTAATCACCATTGCCGTCGACGGCTACTCGTCGTCGGGCAAAAGCACTATGGCCCGTCAGCTGGCCAAAACCATCGGTTACAAATACATCGATTCAGGCGCCATGTATCGCGCCGTCACGCTCTATGCCATGCGCCACGGCATGATCCTTCCCGATCAGAGCGTCGATGTGGAAGCCCTCACGGCGGCTCTGCCTCAGGTGAAGGTGACGTTCGGCCGCGACGGCGACACTCAGTTCACCATGCTCAACGGCGAAAACGTTGAGAGCGAGATCCGCTCGATGGCCGTGAGCAATTGCGTCTCGGCCGTGGCCGCCATCCCGGCAGTGCGCCATGCGCTCGTGGCCATGCAGCAGCAGATGGGACGCGAAAAAGGCATCGTCATGGATGGCCGCGACATCGGCACTACGGTGTTCCCCGACGCCGAGATGAAAGTGTTTGTCAATGCATCGGCCCAGACACGTGCTCAACGCCGCTTCTCGGAGCTGATCGAAAAAGGCGCTGCCACCACCTTCGAAGAAGTGCTCGCCAATGTGATCAACCGCGACCATATCGATGAGACTCGTGAAGAGAGCCCATTGCGTCGCGCCGACGATGCCGTCGTGCTCGACAATTCCACCATGGCCATCGCCGACCAGAACAAGTGGATGCTGGATCTCTACGAAAAGATTGTGAATGACCTCTGACCATCCGACACTTACTGTGACGCCAATCATTGAAATAGACAGCGATTCGGGTTTCTGCTTCGGAGTGACTTCGGCCATTTCAAAGGCTGAGGCCGAGCTCGTGGCCGACATGCCGCTCTATTGCCTGGGCGACATAGTGCACAATTCCGATGAGGTGGACCGTCTGCGCCAGAAGGGTCTTATAACAATATCCCACGAGGAACTGGCCGGACTTCATGATGTCAAGGTGCTATTGCGCGCCCATGGCGAACCGCCGTCTACCTACGCCACGGCCCGCCGTAACAACATCGAGGTCATCGACGCGACATGCCCCGTCGTGCTCACGCTCCAGCGGCGCATCAAAGCCCGCTACGACACGCCTCAGCCGCCGCAGATTGTGATTTATGGAAAAGCCGGACACGCGGAGGTGAACGGCCTTGTCGGACAGACCGACGGCAATGCCATCGTGGTCGAGGACTCCGACACGCTCGCCGCCATCGACTTCTCGCGCCCGATAGCCGTGTATTCGCAGACCACCATGCCCCTCGACGGTTACCGCTCGATGTGCGCAAGGATAAAATCGATGGCCAAGACCCCCGACGCCGTGGAATGTCACGACACCATCTGCCGCCGGGTGGCCAACCGTGTCGACGGCCTCCGGCGCTTCGCCGCCGACCACGATGTGGTGCTCTTTGTCAGCGGCAAGAAAAGCAGCAACGGCCGCGTGCTTTTTGAACGATGCCACGATGCCAACGTCCGCAGCCATCTCATAGCCAACGCATCCGAGATTCAGCCGCAGTGGTTCGACGGCGCCCGGAGTGTGGGTATCTGCGGAGCCACCTCTACACCACGCTGGTTGATGGAAGATGTGAAGTCGGCTGTCATGACGTTACTGCCGGATATTAATCAGCCGCAAAACTGAAACATGGACAATTTCGTTGCAATCGACGTTGAAACAGCCAACCAGTATCCCACAAGCGTCTGTGCGGTGGGCGCGGTGAAGGTGATCGACGGCGCGATTGCGGCAACCTATTACACTCTTGTCCGTCCCACCCCCAATTTCTATATCACCCGATTCACGGAGGAGGTTCACGGACTGAGCCGTGCCGACACCGACGCCGCTCCGACCTTTTCAGCCATAATGCCCGGATTGCGGCAGTTTATCGGCGATCTGCCGCTCGTGGCTCACAACGCGCGTTTCGACGCCGGATGCCTGCGCTCTTCGGCCCGCGCTTACGGCATCGATTTCCCCGATCAGCCGTTCTACTGCACGCTCGAAGCCTCGCGCCGTCTCATCCCGAAGTCGCTTTGCGCCTCGCACAGCCTGCCTTATGTCGCCGATTTCCTCGGCATTCCGTTCACCAACCATCACAATGCCCTGGCTGATGCCGAGGTATGTGCCAAAATAGCTATGACCATCCTATGATACAGATTCTTTTACACCGCCGCGCCGTCGCCACGCTGCTCTTCTCAGTGGCGCTTGTCGTGCTCTCGTGCAGCAGCAACGACTATGCCGATGCCTACGACGCCACGGCGTCAACAGGAGCCCGCGCCGAACAGCAGCCCAAGCCTTCGCCCGCGTCGTCTCAGTCTGTGCCGTCCACTGCGCCGGAGCAGCCTGCCGCACAACCGGCGCCCGATGCAGCCGCCGACGCCGCTGAGGACGGCGACTTCGACAAAGCCTACGATCTCGGATTCCGCGCCGCCTCGCGCATGCTCTCGCGTTGCCGTACCGACAATGAGATCCGCAATGAACTGCTCGACCTGCGTGCACGTGAATATGCCATCCGCTCGCAGGTAGGGTCGGGCGCAGCCGACGCATACATCAAGGGCATCCACACATGCATCGAACAGCAGTCCGACACGCTCGCCGCAACACTTTTTCAATAAATCGTAACCCACTGACAGCCAGCCGAAAAGCAAATAAAATTGAATAATAAAAAAGATTTTGCTATCTTTGTAGGTCAAAAGCTTTTAAGCGATCATTAATTTTTTAAAACATAAAAAGATATGAGTCTAAACATCATTGTGCTCGCCAAGCAGGTGCCTGATACCCGCAACGTGGGCAAAGATGCTATGAAGGAGGACGGTACAATCAACCGTGCCGCGCTCCCGGCCATCTTCAATCCCGAGGACCTGAATGCACTCGAGCAGGCGCTCCGCCTAAAAGATGCCAACCCCGGATCAACAGTGACCATTCTCACCATGGGCCTGCCGCGTGCTGCCGAAGTGATTCGTGAAGCAATGTTCCGTGGCGCCGACGGCGGCATCGTGCTCACCGACAGAGTGCTCGGCGGTGCCGATACACTGGCCACTTCTTATTCTCTTGCTCAGGCAGTTAAGAAATTCGGCAACTACGACATCATTCTCGGCGGTCGTCAGGCTATCGACGGCGATACCGCACAGGTGGGTCCGCAGATAGCCGAAAAGCTTGGCCTTCCGCAGGTCACCTACGCAGAGGAAATCCTCGACCTCAAGGACGGTCATGTCACAGTGAAACGCCGTCTCGAAAACGGTTTCGAAGTGGTGAAATCGCCGCTGCCCTGCGTTGTCACTGTCAACGGTTCGGCTGCCGAATGCCGCCCGCGCAACGCCATGCTCCTTCAGAAATACAAATATGCAGCCTCGACTTCGGAAAAAGCCAAACTTCCCGAGAAGCAGCAGGCTCTTCTGGAAAAACGGCCCTATCTCAATATTGCCGAATGGGGCGCCGCTTTCGTCGACGCTGATCCTGCGCAGATCGGCATGCCCGGTTCGCCTACTAAAGTCAAGGCCATCGAAAACGTGGTGTTCACCGCCAAGGAATCACGCTGTCTCGACAACGACGACCAGCAGATTGAAGGCCTCATCAAAGAACTCATAACCAACCACACCATCGGCTAATCATCCATCAATCTTAAAAATCATGACAGACCAGAACAACCTGATAGTATATTGCGAGTTTGAGGACGGCAAAGTGGCCGACGTCAGCCTCGAACTGCTCACCAAGGGCCGTAAGCTCGCTTCCGAGCTTGGCGTGAAACTGGAAGCCGTGGTGATTGGCGACAATCTCGACGGTGTTGAAAACCAGCTCTTCCCCTATGGCGCCGACGTAGTCTATAAAGTAGCCGACAAACGGCTCTATCCTTACACCTCCAATCCGCATGCCGCAGTGCTCATCAATCTCTTCCGCGAGATCAAGCCTCAGGTGTGCCTCATGGGTGCCACTTGCATCGGCCGCGACCTCGGCCCCCGCGTTTCGTCCTGCCTCCACAGCGGTCTTACCGCCGACTGCACATCGCTCGAAATAGGCCCCCACACCGATCCCAAGACCGGTAAAGAATACGAAAACCTCCTCTATCAGATCCGTCCGGCTTTCGGCGGCAACATCGTTGCCACGATCGTCAACCCCGAGTGTCGTCCCCAGATGGCTACCGTTCGCGAGGGCGTGATGAAAAAAGAGATCTTCGATCCCGAGCATAAAGGCGAAGTGATCGATCTCGATGCCAAAAAATATGTTTCCGACGAGGATTTCGTAGTTGAAATCATCGACCGTCAGATCGAGAAATCAAAAATCAACATCAAAAACGCTCCCATCATTGTTGCCGGCGGCTACGGCATGGGTTCGAAAGAAAACTTCGAGCTCCTCTACAAACTCGCCGAGGCTCTCGGTGGCGAAGTAGGCGCATCACGCGCTGCTGTCGATGCCGGTTTCTGCGAACATGCACGTCAGATCGGCCAGACCGGTGTCACCGTCCGACCGAAACTCTACATAGCTTGCGGCATCTCCGGTCAGATCCAGCATATCGCCGGCATGCAGGACAGCTCGATCATCATCTCCATCAACAACGATCCCGACGCCCCGATCAATACCATCGCCGACTTCGTGATCAACGGCAATGCCGAGGACGTGATCCCCAAACTCATTAAATATTACAAAAAGAACTCTAAGTAAATCCCATAGCCATGGCTAATTTCTATAATGACAATCCCGATCTGAAGCATCATCTCACGCACCCCCTGATGCAGAAGATCGTTGAACTCAAAGAACGCAACTTTGCCGACGCAGAAAAATATGACTATGCGCCCCTCGATTTTGAGGACGCTATGGATTCCTACGACAAAGTGCTCGAAATCGTAGGTGAAATTTGCGGCGGAAAGATAGCCGAAAACGCCGAAGATGTCGATCATCAGGGTCCCCACGTTGAAAACAACCGCGTGGTTTATGCCGACGGCACAAAGGAAAACCTCGACCTCTGCCGCAAGGCCGGCCTCATGGGCATGGCAATGCCGCGCCGTCTGGGCGGTCTCAACTTCCCGATCACCCCTTACATCATGGCCGCCGACATCGTCAGCCGCGCTGACACCGGTTTTGAAAACCTCTGGGGCCTTCAGGACTGCGCCGAGACCATCTACGAGTTTGCCAGCGAAGACCAGAAACAGCGCTTCATTCCACGCGTATGCAAAGGCGAGACGATGTCGATGGACCTCACCGAACCCGATGCCGGTTCCGACCTCCAGAGCGTGATGCTCAAAGCCACCGAACAACCCGACGGCACATGGCGCCTCAACGGTGTGAAACGTTTCATCACCAACGGCGACAGCGACATCCATCTCGTGCTCGCACGTTCGGAAGAAGGAACAAAGGACGGACGCGGACTGTCGATGTTTATCTACGACAAGCGCGACGGCGGTGTCAACGTGCGCCGCATCGAAAACAAGATGGGCATCAAAGGATCCCCCACTTGCGAGCTCACATACAAAAACGCCAAAGCCGAGCTTTGCGGATCACGCCGTCTGGGCCTTATCAAATATGTGATGGCCCTCATGAACGGTGCCCGCCTCGGCATCGCCGCTCAGAGCGTGGGCGTCAGCGAACGCGCCTACCGCG
>URWH01000054.1 GCA_900551515.1 uncultured Porphyromonadaceae bacterium | reverse complement strand
GTGGAGTATTGAAGTAAACGGCAGAATTTTCACAGCTGACGCGATGTGACCTCCGTGAGGAAGAACTGCTTTTTAGTTCGTATAATTCTATCTCGTCCAATATTTGCGGTCGAGCGTGCGGTAGCGCACGGCCTCGGCCTGCGAGTCGAAGCCCGACACCACGAGCAGACCGAGCGTGCCGAAATGCATCTGCTCGAGGTCGAAATCGCGCACCGAGTAGGTGGCGAAATTGTGGCGCGCCACTTCGAAGAGGAGGCGGTTGGCGTTGATGAGGTCTGTGCGGTAGATTAACACGATGTCGTGCGGGCCGTCGGTTTCGAAGTCGAATTCGGCGGGCGTGTCGAGCGTGGCCGTGGCTGTGGAGTCGTTGGAAAGACGTGTGCTCCAGACTATTCCGCGCACGTTGCCGCCCGATGAGTTGAACGTGCGGCCTTCGCCGAGCAGCTGCAGATAGGAGGATGCCAGCGGCGACACGTCGGTGTCGGGATAGCGGCTGACGAGCTCGCCGAGCACCTCGGCAAACTTGTCGGGCTTGTTTTCAGTGACATAGCTCAGCGCCTCGATAAACATGAATTTGGGCATGATGCGGCTCATGGGGTAGTCGCGCCGCATCTCGTCGTAGATGCTGTGGAGCCGGGCATTGTCGTTGGCCATGTAGGCGGCATAGGCATGATCGTAGAGCTTCTGCTCCACTTCGGGCATGCGCCGCAGTTTGTCGATGTAGGCGGGATCGGCCAGCGCCTCGCCCTGGCGGCTGTCGGGGAACTCGCTGATGATGAGGCGGCGGTAGTGGTCGGCCTGCGCTTCGTTGCCTGTGCGGGCATACATGAGATACATGTTGTAGTAGGCGTCAAGGCGGTAGACGTTGTCGGGGTAGCGGGTGAGGAGCTCGTTGAATTCGCGCTCGGCGGCGGGTATGTCGTCGAGCTTGTCTTTCAGGATCACGCCCATATTGTAGAGGCCGTCCTGGATGATGTCGTTGGCGGTGCGGCGCTCAGCGTCGGTCGAGGGTATCTGCCGCAGATAATATTCGGGATAGTGCGGGTCGGCGGCATGTTCGGCGGCTTCGCGTGCTGCCGATCCGGATTCGGTGTTTTCGCCGCCAGCGGCATCCTCAGTTTCGCCGTCGGTTTCTTCATCGCCATCAGTCTCTTCCTCGCCGGTGAACGAGAACGAAGCCTTGTTGCGGCGCCGCCAGTCGTCCTCCAGACGTCGGCTGCCCCACCGTTTCTGGAATTCGGTGCGTCCGGCCGAGCGTGTGGCCTCGTTGTAGAAATACCACGACTTGTCGGTGTTGAGCTGGAAGGTGGAGGGCGCCGCCGATGATGATCCGTTGAGCTGCAGACCGTTGCCTGCTGCGGCCTGCTGTGCGAGATATTCCTCGCGTCTGGCATTTTCGGCTTCCTCTTTCTCGCGTTTGTTGAGATCTTCGATGATCTTGTCGACGACGTCGCGCTGCTGCTCAGGCGTCATGTAGGAAAGCCGCAGGAGCGAGTCCTGCAGGGTGACATTCTGGGAATAGACGGCAATCTCGTCCAGGACGTCGCTGCGGCGCTTGAGCAGACGGTAGTCGGGGTAAGTGTCGGGGAGCTTGGGCAGGGCTTCGGAATAGCACGGCTGAGCCTTGTCGTATTCACCCATGCCGTAGTAGAGTTGTCCGAGGGTGATCTGGGCTATGGCTTTGTCGACGCCGTCGCGAGTGGATGACTTGATGGCTTTCTCGTAGCTGGCGATGGCCTGTGCCGTGTCGGCGCGCGACAGGTAGAGGTTGCCGATGGCATAATAGATCTGGTCGAGATATTCGCGGTTGCTGCCGAAGCGGGCCAGCCGCTGCAGCGCTTTCACTTCGGAGCGTATGTCGGAGCCCTGATACACCTCGCTCTGCTTGATGCGGGCGTTGAACTGCGTGCGGTGGCCTGCTCCCGACATGCCGCTCACCTTCTTGAACGTCCGGTAGGCGTCCTCGCGGCGCCCGGTGTCGGCATACAGTTGGCCGAGGAGGAACGTAAGGCGGGTTTTCTGGGCGCCTTTGGCATACCGTATGGCCTTTTCGAGCATCGGGATGGCTTTCTCATATTCACGCTGCTTCACGTAGAGATCGGCGTAGGAGAAATAATATAGTCCTTCGAGCGTCGAATTGCCCGTGATATCCTTCTCCTTGATGCTCCGGAGGATGCTTTCGGCTTCAAAGAGCCAGTCGCAGGCGCAGTAGCACCGTGCCTGCCAGAGTTTTGCTTCGGTGACGGTGGCGTGGAGCCAAGTAAAATGGCGGGTGATGTAATAGAAAGTCGAGGCGGCGCCGAGGAAGTCGCCGTTCATATACTGGCTGCGCGCCATCATCATCCACGCATTGTGCAGGATGGGGTTGTATTCGTCGCGCTTGAGCCACTTCTTGTATTCCGGGTCGTTGCTCTTGCCGGCTTTGCGGGCGGGGCGCTTCTTGATCGAGCGTATCTGTATGGCTTTCTGTGCTTTTTCGATGGAACGCTTGAAATCGCCCGACGGCTGCGGGGCTTTCTCGTCGGCATAGGCCTCGGCGGGGTGGAGGAAGAGGGTGCGGCTGTAGTCGTCGGCATATTCGTTCTCCATTTTCTTGAGCGTTTCCTTGTAGTGCTCGTCGCCGTTGAAATAGATGTTGTAGCGGGTGATGAAGGCGGTGTACTGGCGTGAGGCGGCGGTGTTCTTCTTCAGGCTGCACCCGGTGATGAGAGCCGTCGAGGCGGCTATCACGGCCAGTGCCGCGGCGACGTTTCGATGACGGGTTATTGTTTTGACGACGCGTGCCACGATGTAGACCGCCACCATCACCATCACGATAAGGGCCGAGCAAGGGACATCGATCACCGCCGTGAGCAGCAGGCCGGTCAGGCAGCAGCAGGCCGAGATGGCTATGGAGACCCACATCATCGAGGCGAACCGGCGGCAGAACACTTCGGAGATGATCTGCGGCATGGCGAGCATCGACATCAGCAGCATCACGCCCACGAGTCGGATGGTGAGCACGATGCACACGGCCGTGAGCACCGTCATCGCTGTGGTGATCAGCCGCACCGGCATGTGCATCACCGAGGCGAAGTCGCGGTCGAAAGCGCAGGCCACTATCTCTTTGAAGCGCCACGCCACGAAAGCTATGAGCACGATGGTGAAGAGCGAGAAAGCCAGCAGATCGGTGCCGGTGATGGTGAGCACGTTGCCGAACAGAAACGAGTTGAGTTCAGGCACATAGCCCGGAGTGAGAAACACGAAAAAGACGCCTATGGCCATGCCGAGCGCCCATATCACGGCGATGGCGGAGTCTTCGCGCATGCGTGCGCGCGAAGCCATCCAGTCGACGCCGAGCGAGGCGAAAACGGCGAAGAAAGCCGCCGTGATCACCGGATTGACTCCCATGAAATAGCCGAGGCCGAGGCCGCCGAAGCAGGCGTGCGTGATGCCGCCGCTGATGGCCACGAGGCGCCGCGTCACAATATACGTGCCGATCACCGCCGCCGCGATGCTGATGATGAGCACGCCGGCGATGGCTTTCTGGAAAAACGGATATTGGAAGATCTCGAACATTGCGGGTGGTGGAGGGGATAGCTGTTTGAGTAGGAGGGAGATATCAGGTGGCGTGTGTGGCGGCTGCGGCACGGGCTTCGGCCACTATCATCAGCAGTTCGTCGCGCACGTCGGCCGGGAGTTCGATGCCACGCAGCTGTATGCTGCGGCCCCAGCCGGCGATGTCGTGGGGCAGAAGGGTGAGAAGCACGTTGCGGAACTCTTCAGTTTCTTCGGGCGTGTAGCTGTCGGGGGTGCGTCCGCGAAAACGGTCCAGCTCCTCGTCGTCGTAATATTCTATCTTGTCGCTGACGGATGACAGAAGCGAGTCTTTTTCGCACGTGATGTGCATGCCGCAGCACTGCGAGTCGGCGTCGGCCGCGGTGTCGTCGGGCGTCGGCTGCGGCTCGTCGGTGATGCCGCGCGCCATGTCGCGGCGGTGCAGCAGATAGAGTACCGCGCCGGTCACCACAAGGGCGAGCAATATGTAGAGAGCCACTATCATGATTCGTCGCCGGATGGTTCTTCGGATGATTGCGGTGCTGAACCGTCGGCGCTGTCGGCGTCGGTGACCTCGAAACCGGCCAGCCGCAGATCGTCCCAGAATTCAGGATAGGATTTTGAAGCCACACCGGTGTCGCGCACCACGATGCCGGGGATGTAGATGCTAACGGGCGCAAGGGCCATTGCCATGCGGTGGTCGCCATAGGTGTCAAACACCGGCAGCTCGGCGATAGGGCGCCGGCGGCCGTCCCATGTGAGGGTGTGGTCGCCGATGGTTTCCGTGACGACGCCGATTTTCAAAAGTTCGGCGGCGATGGCGGCGATGCGGTCGCATTCCTTGATGCGGAGCGACTGCAGGCCGGTGAGCCGGAAGGGCACGCCGATCATGGCGCATGTCACGGCGACGGCGGGGGTGAGGTCGGGGGTGGCGGCAAGGTCGGCCGTGAGGCGCGGCGCCACGTCGGGCGAGCCTGTTAGGTCGAGGTCGGCCGGGTCCTCCTCGCCGGGCTCTGTCACGGCACCGAGGGCACCGAACAGATCGATGACGCGGCGGTCGGGTTGTCGAGAGCCGGCATTCAACCCTTTGATAGTCAGGAATCCGCCGGTGATGGCTTCGATCTCATACCAGTAGGAGGCGGCGCTCCAGTCGCCTTCGGCCGGCAGGGTGACGGAAGGATCGTAAGCGCCGGGAGCTACGGTGATCAGGTCGTTGTAGCGCTCGGCTTCGGCACCGGCGCGGCACATCATGTCGATGGTGAGGTCGATGTAGGGCAGCGAGGCGGGATCGCCTTCGAGCTGCAGGCGCAGGCCGCCGTCCATGAGCGGAGCTATCATGAGCAGAGCCGAGATGAACTGTGAGCTTACCGAGGCATCGATGCTCATGTCGCCGCCGGTGAGATGGCGGCCGGTGATGCGCAGCGGCGGGAAGCCTTCTTCGCCGGCATATTCGATGTCGGCGCCGCAGCGGCGCAGGGCGCCGACGAGCGGCGCGATGGGGCGGTGGCGCATGCGTTCGCTGCCGTCGAGCAGCGTGATGCGGCCCTCACGTGTGGCATAATATGCTGTGAGAAAGCGCATTGCTGTGCCGGCATCGCCGATGTCGATGTGTTCGTCGGCCGAGGCGAGGGCATGCTGCATGGCGCGGGTGTCGCTGCAGTCGGCCACGGGAGCCAACGGCGCCGGACTGTCGGTGAGGGCGCTGATGATGAGGGCTCGGTTGCTCACGCTTTTCGACAGTGGCATCGTCACCGTGGCCTGTAAAATATCTTCGGGGGGATATATCCTGTAATTCATAAAGCAAAAATAGCCATTTTTGTTATAACGGCAAAATGCCGTCGCGGCGTATGCCGTCCAAGGCTAAAAATAGAGCTGAACCGGCTTTTATAATCCTTTGAGCGCGAGTACTGACTGGAGGATGTCGACGGCCTCCTCGACAGTTTCGACGGCTGAGATGGCGAAGCTTCGTTTGCCGCCTTTCTCGCGGATGCTGCAGCGGCGCGGGTTTTCCTGAAGGTATTGCAGGAGTTTGCCGAACATGGGGCTCTGATAATAGGCGCGGTTGGTTTCGTCGACGAAGTAGATGTACATCACTTCCTGTTTCAGAGCCACTTTCTCGATGCCGAGGCGGCGGGCCAGGCGACGCAGACGCGGTATGCGCAGCAGCTCGGCCGTTTCGTGGGGCAGCTTGCCGAAGCGGTCCTCGAGGTTGGCCTTGAAGGCCTGCAGGTCGGTTTCGCGCTCGATGGAGTCGAGTTGCTGGTAGAGCGAAATGCGTTCGCTTTCCTGCGGCACATAGTCGGCGGGCAGCAGCAGCTCCATGTCGCTCTCTATCACGCAGTCGGCCACATATTCCGTCTCGCCCTGCTGAGCGTCGGCGGCAGTCTCGAGGTCGCTGAACTCCTCGGTGCGCAGCTCGGTGACGGCTTCCTTGAGTATTTTCTGGTAGGTCTCGTAGCCGAGGTCGGCGATGAATCCGCTCTGCTCGGCGCCCAGCAGGTTGCCGGCGCCGCGTATGTCGAGGTCCTGCATGGCTATGTGGATGCCGGAGCCGAGGTCGCTGAAGTTTTCGATGGCCTGCAGACGGCGCCGCGAGGTGGGGCTCAGCGGCACGTGCGGCGGCACGGTGAGGTAGCAGAACGCCTTGCGCGCCGAGCGGCCCACGCGGCCGCGCAGCTGATGGAGCTCGCTGAGACCGAAATTCTGGGCGTTGTTGATGATGATGGTGTTGACGTTGGGCATGTCGATGCCGCTTTCAACTATGGTCGTGGCCAGCAGGATGTCGTAGTCGTGGTTGGCGAAGTCGAGGATCGCTTTTTCGAGCCGCTCGGGGGGCATCTGTCCGTGAGCCACCACGATACGGGCGTCGGGCACCAGGCGACGCACCATGGCTTCGAGCTCGTTGAGACCCTCGATGCGGTTGTTGATCATGAACACCTGACCGCCGCGCGAGAGTTCGAAGTTGATGGCCTCGCTCACGATGTCGTCGTTGAGAGCGGTGACGCTGGTGAGTATAGGATAGCGGTTGGCCGGCGGCGTGGTGATGGCGCTGAGGTCGCGGGCGCCCATGAGCGAGAACTGCAGTGTGCGCGGGATGGGCGTGGCGCTCATGGTGAGGGTGTCGACGTTGGTGCGCAGCTGCTTGAGCTTCTCCTTGACGGCGACGCCGAATTTCTGTTCCTCGTCGACGATGAGCAGGCCGAGATCCTTGAATTTCACGCTTTTGCCTATGAGCTTGTGGGTGCCGATGAGGATGTCGATTTTGCCCTCGGCAAGGTCGGCGAGTATCTCTTTGACCTGCTTGGGGCTGCGGGCGCGCGAGAGATAGTCGACGCGCACCGGGAATTCCTTCAGTCGCTTCGAGAAGGTGTTGTAGTGCTGATAGGCGAGCACGGTGGTGGGCACGAGCACGGCGGTCTGCTTGTTGTCGGCGGCGGCTTTGAATGCCGCGCGGATGGCTATCTCCGTCTTGCCGAAGCCCACGTCGCCGCATATCAGGCGGTCCATTGGGCGGTCGCTCTCCATGTCGGCTTTGACGGCCTGGGTGGCGGTCAGCTGGTCGGGGGTGTCCTCGTAGATGAAGGATGCCTCAAGCTCGTGCTGCATGTAGGAGTCGGGTGAGAAGCTGTAGCCCTTCTGGCTGCGGCGCTCGGCATAGAGCTTGATGAGGTCGCGGGCTATGTCCTTGAGCTTCGACTTGGTGCGCTCTTTCATCTTGTTCCAGGCGCCGGTGCCGAGCTTGTTGATCTTGGGCGGAACGCCCTCCTTGCCGCGGTATTTGGCCAGCTTGTGGAGCGAGTGGATTGACACGAAGATGGTGTCGTTGTTGGCGTAGGTGAGCTTGATCATCTCCTGGGTGCGCCCCGACACGTTTGTGCGGTAGAGTCCGGCGAAGCGTCCGACGCCGTGGTCCACGTGCACTATATAGTCGCCCGGCTCGATGGCGGCCAGCTCCTTGAGCGACAGAGCCAGCTTGCCGGAGCGGGCGCGTTCGCTCTTGAGGTTGTATTTGTGGAAGCGGTCGAAAATCTGGTGGTCGGTGAACACGCAGCGCTTGCGCACGTGGTCCACGTAGCCTTCGTGGAGCGTCGATCCTACGGGCGTGAAGCTGATGTTGTCGCCGCGGTCGGCGAAGATGGCGCGCAGACGGTCGATCTGACCGGGGCTGTCGCTGAGGATGCATATCTCGTAGCCTTCGTCCAGGAAATGGGTGAACGAGTCGGCGATGATGTCGAAGTTTTTGTGGTAGAGGGCCTGCGGCGAGCAGTCGAAGTCGACGGCGGCCTCACCGGGCGCGGGGGCTGCCTTGGCAGCCGAGAAGCGCAGCTGGCGGCGTCCGGCGAATGCTTTGGCGAATGCTTCGGCGTCGACCACGTTTTTCATGGCCGAGCTGTCGCCTTCGTCGGCTATCAGGGCGCTGTCGGAGAATGTTTCGGCGGCAACGGCGGCAATGCGCCGGAGCGTGTAGTCGGCATCGCGCACGGCTATCAGCGTGTCGGCGGGGGCAAAATCGAGCAGCGACAGACCGGCCGAGTGCGACGGGACGTCGGAGGTGATGTCGACGGCGCTGATGCGCTCTACCGAGAGCTGCGTCTCGATGTTGAAGGTGCGTATGGAGTCGATGTCGTCGCCGAAAAAGTCGATGCGGTAGGGGAGCTCGTGGCTGTAGCCGAAGATGTCGAGGATGGAGCCGCGCAGGGCGAACTGGCCGGGCTCGTAGACGTAGTCGGTCTCTGTGAAAGCGTTGTCGCGCAGCCATTTCACGGTCTCGGTGAGGTCGGCCTGGCGGTCGGTGCTCAGGTGCAGCGTGTGGTCGCTGATGGAGGTGGCCGAGGCCACGCGTTCGGCCATAGCCTCGGGATAGGTGATGACGAAGCGCAGGCGGCTGTCGTTGGTCCAGCGGCTCAGCGCCTCTGTGCGCAATATCTGTGAGGGCGGGTCGACCTGGCCGTAGCGGATATCGCGTTTGTAGGCCGAGGGGAGGATGGCCACGGCCTCTTCGCCGGCCAGGCGGCACAGGTCGTGGTAGAGATATCCGGCATCGTCGGCCGAGTCGCCGGCCACGATCACGGGATGTTTTCCGGCGGGCAGCGAGGCCAGCATCACGGCGGCCGACGAGCCGGCGAGCGATGAGGCGGTGACGATCTGATGGCCGGAGAGAGCCCTGCGGAGTGCGCCGACCCGCGGGTCGGCAGCAAAATCGGCGGCTATATCACTGAGTTTCATTTACCTGCGGTTGGTTTCGGAAGCAGCAGTTTTTTGTATTCGGCGCTGTTGTCGAGCACTTCGACGGCGCGGTCGAACATCTTGTCGTGACGCAGAGTCAGTGTGGCTGAGCCCTCATCGTAGTAGTAGCGCTCGGCTATCTCCTGTTCGAGATAACCGGCTATGGCTTCGCGGTTTATGTCGAGGTCTTTGTCGAGCGAGTGCTTCATCAGGCCGTCGAGCACGGTGATCTGCGCATCGACTTCGGGCGACATGTAGCCTTCGCTCTCGGCGAGCTTGCGCAGGGCGTCAAGGGCGGTTTCGCACACCTTGTCGTAGTTGAATCGCGTGGGATCGATGAAACGCTTGAAGTCGGCATAGATGCTGTCGGTGATCACGATGTCGTCGAGCGCGGGTGTGTCGGGATGCTCGGCGAAATATTTGTTGGCGAAGTCGAAGGCCCAGTTGTCGGTGACCACGTTGTATGTTATGCGGTTGACGTCGGGATAGGACATCTCGATGTCGGGGGTGATGCCGCCGCCGTCGCGCACTATGCGGCCGGCTGCGGTGGTGAACTCGTTGGTGAGGCTGTCGGCGATGCGCTTCACGGCGCCGTTTTCATCGCGGTCGGCATAGTTGATGGCCTGGATGAGACGGCCGCTGGGGATGTAGTATTTAGCCGTGGTTATTTTCATCATGCCATCGTAGGGCAGGCTGAAAGTGCTCTGCACAAGGCCTTTGCCAAAGGTGCGGGTGCCTATCACCACGGCGCGGTCGAGGTCCTGCAGGGCGCCGGCCGTGATCTCGGCGGCGGAGGCCGTACCGCCGTCGGTGAGCACCACCAGCGGCAGGGTGGGGGCTATGGGACGCGACGATGTCTTGTAGATCTTCTCATCGGTCACGTTCTTGCCGCGCGTGCGCAGCACTTCGGTGCCTTTGGGCAGGAAATAGCTGAGGATGCGCACGGCGCTCTCGAGAAATCCGCCGCCGTTGCCGCGGAGGTCGAGGATGAGGCCTTTGATGTGGTGGTTGTTTGTCAGGTCGAGGATCGCGGTTTTCACTTCATCGGCCGACTTCTCGGAATATTGTGAGAGTTGAATGTAGCCGAGATCGTCGGAGACTACGCCGTAATAGGGCACGGCCGGGATCTGTATCTTGTCGCGCGTAACGGTGATGGTGAGGATGGAATCGGCCACCCACGGACGGTTGACCTTCACCGACACTGTCGACCCGATGGCGCCTTTGAGCTTTTCGCTCACCTGGTCGGTGTTTTTGCCTTTCATGTCGATGCCGTCGATGCTGACGATCTTGTCGCCCTGGCGCAGGCCGGCGCGGTCGGCCGGGCTACCCTTGTGCGGTCCGGTGATCACCACATAGTCGCCCTGTTTCATTATGTAGGATCCGATGCCGGCATATTCGCCCGTGGTTACGGAAGTGATGTTGTCGCGCTCATCGA
>URWH01000053.1 GCA_900551515.1 uncultured Porphyromonadaceae bacterium | reverse complement strand
CTCGGAGATTGTCAGGCCGAACTCGTTCATATTGCCTATCGTCGAATATGTGTGTGGCGCTTCATCGATTTCGCCTAGTGGCTTTTGGGTGTCCCATTCGATGATGGCACGCTTGGTGCCGGGGGCGTGGTCGCCCCCCATGTGCGAATACAATTCGCCGTATAGTTCGTGGCTGTCGGCGGCGTATGTAATCATAACACTGCGAGAGGCCGTAGCGCCCGGGGTCGCGATAAGACTTGTGCAGGCCTCGGCGTAGTCGGAGGCAAATGCCATAGCAAAAGCAGCTGCTATGGTGGTTATGGTCCTGGTATTCAAAGTAGTGTATTTAGATGGTTGTGCATTGGTCTCTCGGAGAGGCGCATGGTGCGCTTTCCTCCGAAAGTGCAAATATACGATTTTTTTGTGAGAGTTTCCTCGGATGGAAAAGCGAGAGGGCAAAAATGCGTCCGAACCTTGGTGTTTTGGGCGCGTGGGTGTTGTGGGTACGAGGCATTTTTTGTAACTTTGCGCCGCAATGAAATCCCCGGCCGATACAGATGATACGCGTACGCAGGGCTTGGAACTGACGACGGCGCGTGTCGCCGCATCGGTCCTTGCTCCGGCGTTGTATCTTATCCCTGTGCCACTTTCCGACGGACCTGTGGAGGACGTTTTACCGGCACGCAATATCGAGATTGTCAAGTCTATACGCTACTTTATTGTGGAAAATGTACGGTCGGCACGTCGCTTTCTCAAGCGCTGTTGTCGCGATATTGACATTGATTCTCTTGAATTTGTCGAACTGAGTGAGCATACTGATGTTGCGGCTGTGCCTCCGATGCTTGAGCCTTTACGACATGGTCATGCCATGGGCGTCATCAGCGAAGCCGGGTGCCCGGCCGTTGCCGATCCGGGTGCCGATGCGGTGGCTGTGGCCCAACGCGAGGGCTTGCGTGTGGTTCCGTTGGTGGGCCCGTCAAGCGTTCTGATGGCTCTGATGGCCAGTGGTATGAACGGCCAGAGCTTCGCCTTTCACGGCTATCTGCCTATAGATGAACAAACACGCACGCGTGCCTTGCATCGACTGGTGCAAGCGGTGCAGCGCGACAAGCAGACGCAGATATTCATAGAGACGCCATATCGCAATGACCGCCTTATTGCCACACTGATACGGACACTGCCGTCGCAGATGCGCTTGTGCGTGGCTGCAGATATTTCCGGCACCTCTGAAAGTATCGTTACGGATACCCTTGCCGGATGGCGTCGCCGCAAGTATTGCTACAACAAGAAACCCACCATATTTCTATTATTCGAATAAGTTATGCCTCCTATGCCTAAACGCCGTCGTCGCTTGTCACGAGCCCTGGATGATATGCCGGGGCTGTTTGACAATGTGGATATCGATATGACCGAAGCGGAGAACCGTGCGGCTGTTGCGGCGCCCAAGGCTCCTGTCTCGCCTGATGCATCCAATCAGGACATTCTGGTAAACACCTCGGTGCTCGAGCGTCCGCAAAAATTGTTGTTTGTGTCCTTTGGTAGCGGCAGCAGCGGTAATTGTGCATATGTAGGCGCGCCGGGAGGACGAGGGGTGCTCATTGATGCCGGCGTGGACTCCAAGTTCGTGACTGCGGCACTTGAGGCTAATGGTTTGGATATAAAAAAAATCGTGGGTATTATATTGACGCATGACCATAGCGACCATGTGCGGTATGCATACTCGCTGTTGCGCAACAACAGGCATATGCTGCTGTATTGCACGCCGCGCTGTCTCTCGGGCATATTGCGACGCAGCAGCCTTTCGCGCCGTATCAAGGATTATCACAAGCCTATATACAAGGAATTTGCCTTTGAGGCTGCCGGGCTGAATATTACGCCTTTCGAGACCAGTCATGACGGCACCGACAACGTGGGATTTGATATTGATAACGGAATGCGCCACTTTGTGGTGGTGACGGATACGGGCTATCTCACCGAGCGTGCCGAGGCGTATGTGCGCCGAGCCAATTATTTGATGATAGAATCGAATTACGATGCCGATATGCTGCATAATGGTACTTATCCGCCGTATTTGCAGGCCCGTATCGAGAGCGAGTGCGGACATTTGGACAATCGACAGGCTGCGGCCGCCGTCGCTTCGGTGGCTGTCGCGCATCCGGAAGCGCATCTGAGTCATGTTTTCCTGTGCCACTTGTCGCATGATAATAATACGCCCGAAACGGCCACAGCCACCATGCGCAAGGCGCTCGAGGGGGTCGGCCGCAAGGTTATGTCCGCTGACCATGCCGTTATGCCGTCCCCGGGTACTTCGGATGTGCTGTTGGCTGCCTTGCCCCGCTTCGATTCCAGTCCGCTGTACGTGCTGCGCTGACGGCTGCTGCTTTTATGACCGGGCGTTCGCTCGGCTCTGTCAATGCAGTAATTCAATAATTTACTTACGAAGTGTTTTTCGCGAACCTTGGCGTTTGCGAGCTTTTTTTAATCTATAAGTCGCTTTTTTTGTGCACGCGTTTATAAGTGGTTTTGATTTGACTTGCCATAAACTGCTTTTGCACAAAAAAGTGAGAGGAGGGCGTCCCGGATTGGGATGTCCTCCTCTCTTATAGGGGGTTGACGAGTGTCAGTGCTGCAGCTTAGAGCTGAGGACCGGCGGCAACGAGAGCCTTACCGGCAGCGTTGTTCTCGTATTTGTTGAAGTTTTTGATGAAGCGAGCTGCGAGGTCTTTGGCCTTGACATTCCAGTCTTCGACGTTGGTGTAGGTGTCGCGCGGGTCGAGGATCTTAGGATCTACGCCGGGCAGTTCGGTGGGTACTTCAAAGTCGAAGATGGGCATCTTCTTGGTGGGAGCCTTAAGGATGGAGCCGTCGAGGATGGCGTCGATGATGCCGCGCGTATCTTTGATCGAGATTCGTTTGCCCGTACCGTTCCAGCCCGTATTGACGAGGTAAGCCGTAGCGCCCGATTGCTTCATGCGTTTTACCAATTCCTCACCGTACTTGGTCGGATGCAGCGAGAGGAACGCCGCACCGAAGCAAGCCGAGAAGGTCGGCGTCGGCTCGGTGATACCGCGCTCGGTACCGGCCAACTTGGCGGTGAAGCCCGAGAGGAAGTAGTATTTGGTCTGTTCGGGCGTCAATATGGATACGGGAGGCAGCACTCCGAAGGCATCGGCGCTGAGGAAGATGACGTTCTTGGCGGCGGGGCCTGCGCTGATGGGGCGTACAATCTTTTCGATGTGGTCGATAGGATAGGATACGCGAGTGTTCTCGGTGACGCTCTTGTCGGCGAAGTCTATTTTGCCGTTTTCGTCAACGGTTACGTTCTCAAGCAGGGCATCGCGACGGATTGCGTTGTAGATGTCGGGCTCGCTTTCCTTGTCCAGATTGATGACTTTGGCATAGCAGCCGCCTTCGAAGTTGAAGACGCCGTTGTCGTCCCAGCCGTGTTCGTCGTCGCCGATGAGCAGACGTTTCGGGTCGGTCGAGAGGGTGGTTTTGCCTGTGCC
Source organism: uncultured Porphyromonadaceae bacterium (assembly GCA_900551515.1). The sequence continues at coordinate 6,802 of URWH01000053.1, read as the reverse complement.
CGAGAGGCCGAAGAAGATGGCGGTGTTTTTGCCTTCTTTGTCGGTGTTGGCCGAGCAGTGCATCGAAGCGATGCCGCTCTGGGGCAGGTAGTAGTTCATCATCGAGAACATGCCTTTCTTCATTTCGCCGCCATACCAGGTGTTGATGATCACCTGTTCGCGCGATGTGGTGTTGAACACAACTGCGGTTTCGGAGTTCAGGCCGAGTTCCTTGTAGTTTTCGACTTTGGCTTTCGATGCGTTGTACACAACGAAGTTGGGCTTGAAGTCTTTCAGCTCTTCAGCGGTAGGACGGATAAACATGTTGGTCACGAAGTGAGCCTGCCATGCAACTTCCATGATGAAACGCACAGCCATGCGGGTGTCCTTGTTGGCGCCGCAGAAGCAGTCGACAACATAAAGCTTCTTGCCGGAAAGTTCCTTCACGGCGATTTCCTTGACTGCTTCCCATGTCTTTTCGGTGACGGGCTTGTTGTCGTTGGGATATTCTTCAGTTGTCCACCACACTTTATCGCGATTGTTATCGTCAAGCACGATAAATTTGTCTTTAGGCGAACGGCCGGTGTAAACGCCTGTCATCACATTGACAGCGCCGAGTTCGGTTACTGTGCCTTTTTCAAAGCCTTCGAGCGAGGGGTCGGTTTCGGCCTTGAAAAGTTCGTCGTAGGAGGGATTGTAGATCACCTCTTTGACATTCTTGATGCCATACTGAGTTAAATCGATTGCACTCATTTGTTTTGACTTGAATATAAATGGTTAATAATTATTTCACATTTTCCGGAGCACCTTTTGCGCGGACTCCCCTTTGCTTTTTCAAATGCAAAGTTAGTGACTTTTTCAATCACTTCAGCAACATATTAAAGAAATTTTTCCGTTATAAGTTTTTTTAAATATTTCCGCACCCGTCACGGCACCCGGCCACAACGCGACGCTTCTTCTACAACAATCCCCACACCGCAAAAGTCGCGCACATTTTCAATGATTTAATACACCGCCATAATCTTTTAACATCATTTGCCAAACCGCCCGGGCGCGATGCCTCATGAAAGAATTAACACCGCACATATCCGCCGTCGGAAACTATGTGTTAACTTTGCAGCCCGAAAACAAACAACCCAACCGTCACACACATCATGATTCTACTGCAACTGTCGGTCATCTTCGCCTGTCTTGCCCTCGGCGAGCTCGTAGTCTGGCTCACAGGCATCCCCGTGCCATCAAGCATCATAGGGATGCTGCTGCTGACAACAGCCCTGCAATGCCGCATCATCCATCTGCGCCACGTTGAGGGAGTGGCCGATTTTCTCGTAAAAAATCTCGGATTTTTCTTTGTGCCCGCCGGTGTGGGCCTGATGGAATATTTCGACCTGCTGCGCGCCGAATGGTTCCCCATTGTCGGCGCCGCCACCGTCAGCACCATCGTGGTGCTGGCCGTCACCGGATGGTTTCACCAGATGTCACGCAAAATCATCACCCGCCATGGACAATCTGATAGAAAATAGCTACATACTGCTGGCCCTGACATTCATCATCTTTCTCATAGCGACGCGTCTGGCCCGGAGGATCGGCAGCCCCCTGTTCAACCCCATCCTCATCACCATTGTCTTGCTCATCATCATCCTGTCGGTGTGCCGCGTATCCTGCCGGAGCTACGATGAAGCAGGCTCTCTGATCTCATTCTGGCTCAAACCAGCGGTAGTGGCCCTCGGAGTGCCCCTCTACCGTCAGCTCCGCCCCATACGCCAACAGGCCGTCATGATATTGCTGGCCGAACTCGCAGGATGCGTCGCAGGCATCGTGTCCGTCGTCCTGGTGGCACAGCTGCTGGGAGCCTCGCGCGAAGTGGTGCTCTCGCTCGCATCCAAATCGGTGACCACGCCAATAGCCATGGAAGTGACCGAAGCCGTGGGAGGCATCCCCGCGCTCTCGGCCGCCGTGGTAGTGTGCGTGGGCATCTTCGGAGGGATGACCGGATTCAAAGTAATGTCGCTCACACGAGTCAAAAGCCCTGTAGCGCAAGGCCTTTCGATGGGCACCGCAGCCCACGCCGTGGGCACTTCGGCGGCAATCAGCGAAGCCGGATACCGCTACGGAGCATGGGCCTCGCTGGGACTCACCGTCAACGGACTCCTCACGGCCATGCTCACACCTACAATCCTGTCGATGATGGGTCTCTGAAACGACCACAGCAACCAATCACACCGACCCATCGGATGTCCCCACAAAAGCACCGGTTTGTAACCAATTTGCCAACAACTTTGTCGAAAAAATGATGAAAGAGCCGCAAAATGTCGTAAAAAAACGTCCTAAAGTGTTGACTTCCGTGAAAATATTATTATATTTGCACACAACATGAAGTAATAGGGATACATTAAAATCAATAGCTCTTTACCTCATACACAATTAATCGTTTAATTTAAACCGGCGGAATAGAGATTCCCTCCCAACCGAAAAAAATACTGCAACAAACGACATGAGCGACACCGACACCCGTCATTGGCCGATCGGCAGCTCCTGTCCATAAAATTTCCCCATGTCTGGAAACCGCCAAAATCCATACTGTCCAGGGAATACATTGACCAACCACACCTATCTATACAACAGGGGCGTGAACGGGCAAATGCATATTCTGAGGACAAAGGCGCTTGGCGGTGCCTCAGGCAACAGGATCGGCATTTTCGGTTCCGCCCCATTTTTTTATTAACCATGAGCCAGATTTTTATTGGAAAGATCATCGAGGAAGAGCTTCGCAATCAAGAGCGGTCAGTAGTTTGGCTTTCAAGAAAGCTCAACTGCAATCGCACCAACGTCTACAAGATCTTCAACCGCACCAGCATCGACACCGAGCTCCTGCTCAAGATTTCAAACATCCTCAAGCGCGACTTCTTCGAGCCCTACACCTCACGCATCGACTGCTGACACACGGAGCCCCCGCCCCCCCGCAGCCACACATACCCGACCTCATGCTTTCCACCCCCCGTCACCCGGCGGAAAGCACCCGAAAAACGCACCGGCAAATGCAAAAAGCCGACGCGCCCCTTGCTTTGATACAGAAAAATATGTAGGTTTGCACCCATGAAAAAAAGCATTATCTACACCCGCACCGGCGACGCCGGCACCACAACTCTCGTAGGCGGCACACGCATCGAAAAACACTCGCTCCGCCTTGAAGCCTACGGCACCATCGACGAACTCAACAGCCACATAGGCCTCACCGCCGCCATCTCGCCCCGCAACGACGACATCGCCCCAACGCTCACATGGCTACAGCACCGCCTCTTCGACATCGGCGGCTATCTCGCCTGCGACCCCGACGGAGCCTTCACCCTCCCACCCGGCATCACCGACGCCGACATCACACGCCTCGAGCAAGCCATCGACCGCCTCGACTCGCAGCTCCCCGCCATCGACCGCTTCGTCCTCCCCGGCGGAAGCCACGCCGCAGCCACAGCCCACATAGCACGCACCGTATGCCGCCGCGCCGAGCGACGCATCACAGCCCTCGCCGCCACCGCCCCCGTCCACCCCTTGGTCTCCAAATTCATAAACCGGCTGAGCGACTATCTCTTTGTGTTAGCACGATTTAACAATGTAAGTCAAAATATCGATGAAATATTTTGGCAGAAAGATTGTTAGTTACTATAAAATCACTACTTTTGCGGCACAAAAAAAATGACAGGCCGCCACACCCCTCCCACCGGCCCCCGGCACAGCCCCGACGCCGCCGTCCCACTGTCAGCGGCCGCACAACAACAGATTCAGAGAACAACTAAACTAAAACACCATGTACTGGACACTTGAACTCGCATCAAAACTTGAAGACGCCCCATGGCCTGCCACACGCGAAGAACTCATCGACTACGCCATGCGCTCCGGCGCGCCACTCGAAGTGATCGAAAACCTTCAGGAGATCGAAGACGAAGGCGAAACCTACGAATGCATCGAAGACATCTGGCCCGACTACCCCTCCAAAGAAGACTTCCTCTTCAACGAGGATGAATATTGATGCTTTTTAGCATCGTAACTTATTGATAATCAAATAGGGTGGCTAACATGCAAATGTTGGTCACCTTTGTTTTGGTGTGCATTGGCGTAAAATATGCGAATCAAATGCAGAGCAGAATATCCGTGAGTTATGAAATAGGGGATTTTGGAAATTTCCGAATGCGAACCAAATGCGAATCACGTGACAAGCATTATTTCAGCCTGCAAGGAAGCCGAAATCAAGGCGATTTACCTCCTCTTCCAAGGTCTCGGGTAAGTATTTAGCATATACCTTCTCAGTAACAGCCGTGGACGCATGACCAAGCAATCGACTAACTACCGACATTGCCATTCCGTCGTTCAACGCCAATACTGCAAATGTGTGACGGGCTACGTGCATTGTCAAAGGATGTGAAAAATTCATCTTTTCACCGACAACCGTAAGCGATTGATTTATACATTTGGTAATGTTGTTGCGGTTCTTGTATAGGGTTTCTCGGTCATCTAAATCAATATCATCGTCCAGCAAACCGAATACAAATCTCCTATCGCCACATTTTTGTTTCCAACGCTGCAATATTTCGATAGCCTCAGCAGTAAGCGGCACAGTATGAGTTGTGGAGCGATAGTTGGCTGTCTTTACCAATATCTTTCGGAGCTGTTTCTTTCCGAAGTCTATATGCCTCCATTGAAGTGTCATTATATCCACTACACGCAGACCGCAAGAATGAAAAGCAAACATAAACATATCAAGGTATTCTTTGCGTCTCGGCTCTTTCTCTGATACGGCATAATCTGCTAATCTTTTCAGTTCTTCTTTTTCAAGATAGCGCACGGAATTTTCCTCACTTTCAGCATTGAATGATACAATCTTAGGCAATCTCATTCTCTTTATATCGGCGTACTCTGATTTTGGCAGGAGACCAAGGTCTGCAGCACGTTCACACGCATCTATGAGTGGTGTGAGTGCATGATTGATAGTTTCATGAGAATTATCTTCAGTTGATTTTCGCCACTGAATATACTTGCTCACAACCTCTTTACTCATATCACCTATGAATATCGAATCTTTCTTATTGTCGCTTTTCAAAAACTTCTTGAACTTGCGCATACAACATAGACGGTTTTTATATGTGGAATGGCTTATGCGGCTTTCTTTGTATTTGCTTTCAGTAATTTCATCAGCAAATGCAATGAAATCTTTCCCCTCGTCTTGACGTGAAAGAGGTTTTCCATCCATAATATCACGTACGATCTGAACTGTCAGCTTGTTTGGGTGCGCATTATTGTACTCAACAAGAGCGTTGTCAATATCCGCGACTTTCTTGGCTAGCATCGAATTTACACGCTTGAAGTCTGTGCCGTAACTTGCCCGCACCTCACCACGCCCCATGTTGCCGTTCTGATTCCAATCAGCATCCTTGCATTGGTAGTTTGCCACTGGGCGCACAATAGATGTACGGTTAAACACATAGCGGATATAGATTGATTTCACCTCGCTTCGCTTAGATATGGCACGGAGGAAGAACTTTCCCTTTGGTATAAGTATTCGATTATTCCCCATTTAGTTATTATTAATGTTAGTACGGTTTAGAAAATCCATCAGATTATCTTGGGTGTACCAAATCTTGTCACCGCATTTGGAATAATCAAGCAACAGATTATCTCGATAACCCCTCAATGTACTTTCTTTTACATTGAGTATTGCCATCAAATCACGACTTGTATAAATAGGTTTTGAAGCGTCTTTTACCGTTTGAGGAAGAGGTCTCAGAGTATTTACCAACTGCGTCTTTGCCAACGTCGTAAGCACGTCGAAAACACTCTGAATATAAGATTCTCGGTAATAAATACTGTTGTCAACAATAACGATATCTGCATCTCTGACAGATAATAGCTTCTCAATGATTTGCCAATTTTCGCCGAAGAGGTCTTGAACCCACTGCTTACTGAGGAGATGGCACATTTGCCACGGATAATGGACAGTTTTGCCGTTATCATCTTTGTCAGTTAGCATAGCCTCATCGACAATCAGCTCTGTTGGTTCATCATCACGATAGCAGCCTTGAAGTTTGCGCTTCTCTTTATTTGCCTCTACAATAGGCTTATACTTTGTCCAAATTGATTCTTCTATATTCATTTTCATACATCTACTTCTTTTGTTTCAAACATACTTCTACGGTTGCATGGCGCAAAATTGGATTTAGCCAATAATTGTTAATGCGTTTAATTTTCTGAGGGTGTTGACCGAAGTGTGGGTGATTTTGGCGATGTTACGGAGTGAGTAGCCTTTCTTCAAGAGTCGGATTTCTTCGGCGTATTCTTCCTTCAACTGTTCCGTGGTCTTGCGATAGCCTGTCTTACGACCGACAATACCTCCATTGTTGCGGAAGTTATTGTAACCGCTTTCCATACGAGAGCGGATGAGGCTTCTTTCCATACTGTTGAACTGAGCCAATATGCCAAGAACAAGAGTTGCTATCGGATTGATTTCACCATTCGGGAGGAGGGTTTCAAGTCCATTCTGATGAATATATAGGCTGATTTTCTTCTCGTTGAAAATCTCGATAATTGAAAGAAAGTCAACGGCACGGCGGCTCAGTCGGCTGCACTCGTATATAAGAACCTTATCGACCTTATTAACTTCGACATAGTTCAGTAATTCTGTCATTGCTTGACGTTCTTCTACTTTCTTTGCGCCACTTATCTTTTCGGAAAATGTTTTCACTACATCATATCCCATACGGTCGGCATACAGTTTCAATTCCGCGAGTTGACGGTCATAATCCTGCCCTGCTGTTGATACTCGCGCATATAT
>URWH01000052.1 GCA_900551515.1 uncultured Porphyromonadaceae bacterium | reverse complement strand
AGAGGTCTTCGAGGGCGATGGCGCCGTTGTAGGAGCCGGTGATGGTGTGGCCGTAGCCGTCGGCTACATTGAATGTGAAGGCGTAGGTGCCGTCGCCGTTGTTGGTGACGTTGATGGTGCCGGTCTGCATTGCTGCTTCGAGGGTCTTGCCGGTGAAGAAGTACCATGATCCGCCGAATGCGCCGTAGGTGGGATCGTAGACGCCGCTGAGGGCAGTGCCTACTTCATAGTCGTCGGCTGTCATAGCGTCGATGAGGGTGTAGGTGCCGGAGGGGATGCCGGTGTTGCTGCCGGGGGTGACGTTGAGGCCGAACATCACGCAGGGAGCGTTGCCGAAGTTTTCGTAGAGGTCGTAGTCGGCGCCGGCGATCATTACCATATAGTGGTCGGATGTTTCGGTGTAGGCTTCGCCATAGTATAAAGCCAAGCCCTGGGTGAGGTCGCTGACGGTGACGTTTTCCGTGAGGTTGCTCATTTTGCCTTCACCGGAGCGGTTGTAGATGTTGAGGTGGCCGATATAGATGAAGTTGTAGGTCGACTGGTCGTCGAGGGTGAGGTCGCCTTCGATTGTGGTGACGCCGTTTTCGGTGCTGACGGCCAGAGTTGCGGCTGTGATCACATAGTCGGTCGATGAGCCGTTGGCGTATTTGGTGACATACGATTCGTCGTCCTGGACGTTGATGGTGTACTCAGCGTAAGAGCCGTCGGTATCGGTGTTGTATGTTCCGTCGGCGAGTGAGGGCTGGTCGGGGTTAGCGGCGAGGACGGTGTTGAAGTCGATGCAGATGATGTCGCCGTTGCCGGTGTAGTCCTCTTCCATGTCGTCCCATTCGAGGTTGTTGGACATGAAGTTGATGAAGAGGTTGCCGGTGCCGACGCCGTAGTAATCGGCCTTATAGTAGCCCTCGTTGGTCATATCTGTTGTGAGGCCCGGCACTACGGGATCGATCGAAGGACCGCCGGGGTTGTTGGGGTTGTTGTCGTTGTCATCGCTGCACGATGCGAAGCCCATGAGGACTGCGGAGCAAAGTGTCAGCTTTAAAAGAGTTTTCAGTTGCATTTTGGCTTGTTGTTTTTTGATTAATGTTTCTTTGTGTGCGCAAAGATACATATTTTTGTTGAAATATGCACAACAAACTTAATGCTTAATATTCGGGATAGTCTTTGACCGGGAGGACGCCGCTGTAGGCGCCGCTGACGGTGTGGCCGTAGCCGTCGGCCATATCGGATGTGATTCGATTTTGCAGGACTTGTCGCATATCGGGCCATAATATAAGCCACGCCTTGTTTGCCGGCATCAAAGGTGTGTTTGGCATGGGAGCCGTCGCCGCCAGTAGTGTCGGCTCTGTAGGTGCCGTCGGCAAGGGTTGCGAAGTCGGGGTTCGCGGCAATATCGGTGTTGAACGGAATGCAGACGATGTCGCCCGAACCGGTGTATTCCATTATGAAGTCATCCCATTGGAGGTCGGGGAATTTGAGAAGGAGTGACAGAATGCCTATGCCGGTGCCGGAGTTGTGGTCGTCGTATGTGCGATGAAGTCATCATTACGGCAGGCTGTGGAGAGGGTCAGCACCGTGGCGCATAGCATCAGGTGTAAGAGCCTTTTCGGCAGCATTGTCAGAATGCCTGTTCGGCAGCGAGCTTGTCGATGACAAGCCGGTTGACGTCGATGACGTCGCTGCGCATGTAGGCCGGAGCCTCGACATTGAAAATGATGAGGAAGTCGCCCTCTTCACCCACCTGCCGCAGGGCGTTTTCTACACGCGTGCGGATGGGTGTCATGAGGTTTTTCTGCTGCTGTTCGAGGTCGTTGGTGGCTGTCTGGCGGAATGAGGTTATTTTCTGGTCGAGTTCCTGAAGCTCCTGTACGCGGCGTTTTCTGATCTCTTCGGGGGTGGATGCCGGGAGCTGCTGAAGCTCGGTGTATTTCTTTTCCATCTCCTGCTTGAGGAGTGCGAATTCGGTTTCATATTTTGCGCTTGCGGCGTCGATGGCCACCTGTGCGTCGGCGGTTTCAGAAAGCGAGTTGATGATCTGCTCGGTGTTGACAACGCCGAATTTCTGGGCCATCGCTGATGCGGGGATGGCGATGAGAGCGGCTATGAGAAGTCTTTTAATCATAATATGTGTGATGAGAGTGTGATGAGATGTTGCAAAATTAGCTGATTTATTCGGATTATACAATTTTTGGGGGATTGCCGGGGGGATTAGGTGGGAACTTAGCTAAAGTAGCTAAGATAGCTAAGATAGCTATTGGAGCTTGGGGGTGGCCGGGAAAAACTAAGGCGGTGCGCCGGAGAGGGCACACCGCCTGGTGTGGGGTTGGTTGCCGTGGACGGTTTATTTCAGCTTGGCTTTGACGGCGCTGGTGAGGTCGACGGCGTCGGCACCGGTGTAGATGGGCACGTTGGATTCGAAGATCATGGTGTAGTTGCCTTCTTTACCTACGCTCTGGATTGCAGTCATGATTTTCTGCTGGATGGGAGCGAAGAGCTGTTCCTGCTGACGCTGGAGGTCCTGCTGGGCTGTCTGACGGAACTGCTGGATTTTGGTGTCGAGGTCCTGAAGCTCCTGAGCACGGCGCTGACGGATGGCATCGGGAGTCTTGTCGTCCATTTCCTGGAATTCCTTGAGCTTCTTTTCCATCTCCTGCTGGAGATTCTTGCCTTCGGCGTCATATTTCTGTGCAGAAGCTTCGAGCTGTGTCTGCATGTCCTTGATTTCGGGGAGTTCCTGCATGATGGCCTGAGTGTCCACGTAGCCGAATTTCTGAGCGAAAGCCATTGTGGGGAGGGCAATCATGATTGCGAGCAAAAGTTTTTTGATCATGTCGGTAGTAATGTATTATTGTTATTTATTTACTGAATGGATTGCGGCGCACGGTTGTGGCCGGGTGCAAAGATAATGCTTTAATTTTTAATAACCCAATTTGGAGAGCACTTCGTTGCTGACGTCGATGCGCGGTGAGGCAAAAATGATGTCGGCCGACGATGCGCGGTCGAAGATGCACATGTATCCTCGCTCTTCGCTCACTTTTTTGATGGCGTTGTAGACTTCTTCCTGGATGGGCTGCATGAGCGACTGGCGTTTTTTGTAGAGTTCGCCTTCGGGGCCGAAGTATTTGTTGCGGAGCTCGGCGGCTTCTTTTTCTTTGGCTACGATCTCTTCTTCGGCTTTCTTTTTCTGTTCGTCGGTGAGGAAGGGCATCTGCGATTTGTAGTTGTTGTACATTGTTTCGGCTTCGCGCGAAACGTTTTCAACCTCTTTCTGCCAGCGCTGTGAGAGCTGTTCGAGCTGGTTGTTGGCCACTTCGTAGGATGCCATTTTGCCGAGGATGTATTCCATGTCGACGAGTGCGAATTTCTGTGCGCTTGCTGCGAAAGAGCATGCGATCACGGCAAATGCGATTAGAATTGTTTTCTTGAAGTTCATGGCTGAGTGTGTATTGTCGTTTATTGGATAAGACAATTATTAATGTTGAAAGTTTATGCGTTGATGACTTAAATAATGTTATCGGCCGGGGGCATTGGGAGATTAGAATTCCTGGCCGAGGATGAAGTGGAAGTGGCTGCCGCCGCGCTGACCGAACACTTTGTCGAAGCCGTAGGCCCAGTCGATACCCATCATGCCCACCATCGGGAGGAAGATGCGGAGACCGACGCCGGCCGAGCGCTTGAGGTTGAACGGGTTGAAGTCGCCCACTTTTGTCCATGCGTTGCCGCCTTCGACGAATGCCAGGCCGTAGATGGTGGTTGAGGTCTGGAGGAGGAACGGGAAGTGGAGCTCCATGCCGAGGCGAGCGTAGGCGTAGCCTTCGCGGCCCCACGGTGTGAGGGCGCCGTTGTCGTAGCCTCGCAGGCCGATAGTCTCGGTGGCGTAGGTGTAGGAGCCCGACATGCCGTCGCCGCCTACGTAGAATGTTTCGAACGGCGATTTGAGCCATTTGTTGTAGCTGCCGAGGAGGCCGAAGTCGGCGCGTGTCATAAGCACGAGCGTGTACTGGTTGTTGGGGTCGGTCAGGGGGGTGTAGGTGCGTGATTTGAATTTCAGCTTCCAGTATTCAATCCAGTTATAGAGTTGTTTTTTCGACTCGGTGGTGTTTTCCTCGTAGAGTTTCTGCCAGTTTTTCTTGCCGAAGAGCGAGGCGGGGGGAGTGAGCTGGAGGCTGAGGGAGAATTGCGAACCGCGGCGTGTGTAGAGGGGGTTGTCGATCGAGTTGCGGGCGAGGGTGAGGCCGAGCACGAGCGAGTTGGAGGTGCCGTTGTTCATATAATAGAGGTATTCCCAGTTTTTGAGGTAATACCAGTTGTAGGAGAGGTCGGTCTGGAAGGTGAAGTAGTCGTCGGGCCAGCTGAGGCGTTTGCCGAAGCCGACGGTTACGCCCACCATCTGGAGCACTTTGTTGGGGTCGTAGGCGTTGTTGATGGAGTTCTGATAGTAGTCAGAGCCGTAGCCGTAGTTGTAACCGTAGCCGTAGTTGTTGTAGAGCCAGGGGTTGGACCATGTGCTGTTGTAGTATGACGAGTTGACGCCTGTCTGACGGCTGTAGTAGGCCGAAACGGAGAGTGAGTTGGGTCGCTTGCCGCCGAACCACGGGTCGAGGAACGAGATGGCGTAGCTCTGATAGTAGCGAGCGTTGGTCTGAGCCGAAATGGTGAACGTCTGACCTTCGCCCTGCGGGATGAGGCCTTTGTAGGAGCTGGGATGGAAGAGGTTTTTGATGGAGAAGTTGGTGAACTTGAGGGCGAGTTTGCCGATGACGCCGGTCTGTCCCCATCCGAGCGAGAATTCTATCTGGTCGTTGGCTTTGGAGGTGAGGTTGAAGATGATGTCGACGGTGCCGTTTTCTTCGTTAGGCTCGGGGCGGATGTCCATGTTTTCGGGGTCGAAGTGGCCTGTCTGGGCGATTTCTCGTGCCGAGCGCATGAGGTCGTCCTTGCTGAAGAGCTCGCCGGGCTTTACGCGGAGCTCGCGGCGGATCACCTTTTCATAGAGGCGGTCGTTGCCGTTGATCACCACGTTGTTGATGCGTGCCTGGGGGCCTTCGATCATGCGCATCTCCAGGTCGATGGAGTCGCCGTTGACGTTGCGTTCGATGGGCATGAGGTTGTAGAAGAGGTAGCCGCGGTTCATGTAGAGGTTGGCCACGGCGTCGTCGTCCTCAGTGGTGCGTTTGGAGAGAAGCTTCTGGTTGTAGACGTCGCCCGGCTTGATGTCGAGGATGTCGTTGAGGAGCTCGGTGGGGAACACGGTGTTGCCCACCCAGGAGATGTCGTTGATGTAGTATTTCTTGCCTTCTTCGAGGGTGATGTAGACGTCGACGGTGTTGTCGTCGTAGGGCACAACGCTGTCGGCCAGGATTTTGGCGTCGCGGTAGCCTTTTTCGTTGTATTTCTCGATGATGCGGCGGAGGTCGTCGCGGTAGTCGCTTTCAACGAATTTTTTCTGCTTGAAGAGGTTGATGAGCTTGCCTTTCTCGTTGGTCTTTTTCATGGCGCGCTGGATGGCGTTGTCGCTCATCACTTCGTTGCCGTCGATGTAGATTTTGTGCACCTTGACTTTCGAGTTCTTGTCGACGTTGATGTCGACGATCATCTCGTTTTTGGCCGAGAGGTCCTCGCGGAGGGTGATTTTCACTTTGGCATTGCCGAAACCCTTGTCGGCGAAGTATTTGCGGATGATAGCCTCGGCGCGGTTGATGATGTTTTGCGTAATCTGGTTGCCTTTGTGAAACTGGAGGCGCTCCTGTAGGTCGTCGCGCTCGCCTTTCTTCACGCCGTAGTAGTTGACTTCGGATATGCGGGGCTGCTCGCGGAGCTTGAGGGTGATCCATGCCTGGTCGCCGGAAGTCTTGTCGACGAGGATCTGCACGTTGCTGAAGAGCGTCTGTCGCCAGAGGCGTTTGGCGGCTGCCGTCAGCTCGGCGCCGGGTATCTCGACCCATTCGCCTTTCTTGAGGCCGGAGTAGCCGATGATGATGAATTCGTCGTAGTTGTCGGCGCCTTCCACTTTGATGTCGGCAATCTGATAGGTGCGCGGGATGCCGGTGAAGATCACGTTGGGAGTGAAGACGGTGTCGGCCGGAGCCTGGGCGCTGACAGCCATGGAGGAGGCCATCAGCAGACCGGATATGAGTAGCAGCAACTTTTTACGCATAATATTCTATAAGCACTTTGTATTCTTGATTTGATCGGACGTGAGGCCGAAGCGGCGCTCGCGTTTCTGATATTGTATGATGGCTTCGCAGAGCGACCGGCCGTTGAAGTCGGGCCAGAAGATGTCGGTGAAGTAAAGTTCGGCATAGGCAATCTGCCATAGGAGGAAGTTGCTCAGACGTTTGTCGCCACCGGTGCGTATGAGCAGGTCGGGGTCGGGGATGCCGGCGGTGGCGAGATGGTCTGTGACGCACTGCTCGTCGATGTCGCTGATGGCGAGGGTGCCGTCGGCCACCTGCGCGGCCATGCGGCGTATGGTGTCGGTGATTTCCCAGCGCGAGGAGTAGCTAAGGGCGAGGATGAGGTTGAGGCCGGTGCAAGCGGCGGTGGCATCCATGCTTTCGAGCATGCTCTGACGAGCCTGCGGGCTGAGGCGTCCGAGGTCGCCGATCATGGATAGGCGCACGTTGTTGGCCAGCAGCTCGGGTGTCTCTTTTGCGAGCTCGCTGACTATGAGCGAGAGGAGCATGTCGACTTCTTCAGCCGGCCGGTTCCAGTTTTCGGTCGAGAAGGTGTAGAGCGTGAGATAGCCGATGCCCAGCTTTGCGGCGGCCTTGATGACGGCTCTGACCGATTCGACGCCGGCAATGTGGCCCTGCGAGCGGTTTTCGCCGCGGCTGCGGGCCCATCGTCCGTTGCCGTCCATGATGATGGCAATGTGGCGCGGGAGGCGTTGCATGTCGATTTGTGGGATTAGCTGGTCCATTGATTGGCGGTTGGGTTTTATTATCTTCGGTGTGGGGTGATTGGCGTTAATGATTGGAGGGTCAGTCGATTCGGTGACAGGTGGCGCACCGGGCGCCGAATTCGTAACTTATGCCGACGGTGATGGCGGAATACCAGTCGGTGTTTTTGAGAAATGAGCTTTTGATCTGATAGAGGTCGGTGAGCTCACGGCCGTCGATCTTGTCGCCGAACACTTTTGTCATCGTGAATTCGGCGTTGAGGTTGAGGCGTCGGTTGATCTTGAATTTGACGCCGACGCCCATCGGGATGCTGAAGGCTGCCGTGGTGTTGCCTTCGGGCGAGGCGAGGGTGAGACCGATGCCGAGGGAGAGGAACGGCGTCCAGCGGCGCAGGCGTTTGTATGTCTCGCCGATGCCGTAGGCAAAGAAGTTGGCTTCGCCTTTGACGGAGAGGTCGTAGACGGTCGATTTGAAGTCGTATTGAGCGCCACCGGGGAGTACGTTGTCGAACTCGGCCGTGTTGCCGCTGATGGTGGCCGTCGAGAGCTGGGCTTTGGCGGCCCAGCGGTTGTCGAAGAGATAGCGCACGCCGGCGTTGACGGCAAATCCGGGATGCTTGTAGAGGTTGCTTTCGTTGGCGTCGCCGAGATAGCCAGAGGTGCCTAAGCCCACGCCGAAGTCAAACTTGTAGCTGTCGACATAGTCTTCGGCCCGTGCAGCAGGCGTCATGGCAGCGAGAACTGTCACGACGAGGATGACTGATTTGAGGCGTAAGGTCATTGGGCTGTAACGGACGGATGGGGCGGCTGAAGGGTGCCGGTGATTACTGGAGCGGTTTAAAGGTCAGACGGTTGATGACGCCGCGCAAAATGCGGTTTTCAAGTGTGCCGTTGGCGGAACAACCGCCGAACACATATATATAAGGGCATTGCCATTCGGTGATGGGCTTGATGGCGCGCGAGGTGATGGTGCGGTCGATGAGCACGGCCTGAGCCTCTTTGCCCACGGACGCGCTTGAGGGCATCTGCATGAGCTGCGGCGCTTTTTCCCAGTGCACGCCGAAGTCGCGCGAGATGTAGACGGTGCGCTGCGTATTGCCGCCCTGGCTGATGCCTCCGAAAGCGAGGAGCACCGAGCTTTTGGTGACAACCCACGATGTGGAGGTCTTGAAAGCGTAGTAGGGTATGATGATGGGGCTTTCGGCGGCGGCCATAGGGGCCAGCGAGATGTCGGCCCACTGTGAGCCGTCGTAGGCCCATGTCGCACCGCAGAGCGAGCCGTCGGCCGTGACGCCTCCGGCAACGATCATCATCGGTTGGGCCGACCAGTCGGAGGTGTAGACGAGAGCGGGGCTGGTGCCGCTGACGGGGCATGACGGGTCGACAGCCGATTCTGTCGTGGCGGGATAGGTGACGTGGGTGTAGGCCGAAGCGTCGTGGCGCACGCCGATCACTTTGTCGGCCAGGGTGCCGTAGATGTGGCTCATGGATGTGCCGGTGGCGGTCCATGTCGAGCCGGCGTCGGACGAGGAGTAGAGCATGTCGTTATCGTCGCAGATATAGAGGTGCGATGTGCCGGCCGTCAGTGTGGCCAGACGAGCGCCGGCGGGAAGCGTCACGGATTCCTTGACCCACCGGCCGGCGATGACGTCCGTGCCGGTGGCGCGGCAGAAGCCGGAGCCCGACTGCGTGAAGCAGAGCGTTTTGCCTTGATATTCAACGGTGTGCTGAGCGGTGATGCCGCTGAGCGATGTGGGCAGTCCTGAGGGTGTGAAAGCGCCCCAGGCCATCGAGTCGGGGTTCATCTTGTGGACGTTGACGTAGATGGTGTAGCTGCGCTCATATTCGCCGTTGAGCGATTCGAGACGCAGACGCACGGAGCCTTTGCTGAAATTGATCGAGTCGTTGGGGCTGGTGAGGTAGTTGACCACCGTGTCGATTCCTTTGTCGTTTGGCATGGTGATCTCGGCTGTCTTCACCGAAGGCAGGCCGATATTGACGCAGAGATGGTCGACGCGGGTGCCTACGGGCAGCGAGTCGGCGTTGAAGATCACGGCGTGGTCGAGATCGATGGAGAAGAACACGGAGTCGAGCGAGGAGAGCACCGAATCGTTGGCCTGAAGATTGAATGAGTTGACCATCACGGCGCTCTGCGAGGCATCGGGAATCTGTACGTCGAGCGTGTCGTCATCGTCATTGCATCCGGCCGCAAAAAGGGAGGCGGCGCATGCGATAATGGCGTATATGGGGAATCTTCTGTTCATAAAGCATTATTTTTCAACTTGCAAAGTTAACAAGTTTTTCATTAACTGACGTAGTCGGATAGTTAAAATACACGAATCTGCCAGCCGGTTGGTCGATTAAAAATCGTTATACCGTTGGCAGATAGCGTGATGTGGCGGAGCGTTGCGGCGTCATTTTGCGCCCGGGCCGTCGTTTTTAACATTGATTATCATGTTTTGATCCTCGCGGGTCGCCGTGGTGATGCCCTGCGGGAGCTCCATGCGGTGGCGTCCGCGGCTGCCGAGGGCTATGGGCGACAGCTCTATGCGGGCTTCGTCCCAGATGCCGCAGGCGATGAAGCTGCGCAGGAGGGTGGGGCCTCCTTCGACCAGCACCGAGGTGATGCCGCGGCTGAAAAGCTCGCTGAGGATGTCGGCGATGCCGGTGTCGGCACCGCAGGCTATCCATTCGCAGTTGGCATCGGCCGGCGGCTCCGGACTGAAATAGAGGGGCGCTTCGCCGCTGAACACTCGGCGGTCGGCGCCGAGACGGTGGCGTCGGTCGACGATCACCTTGCGGGGCGCGCGGCCGGGATAGAGACGCAGGTCGAGGCGCGGGTCGTCGTTGATCACCGTGGAGCTTCCGGCCATGATGGCGTCGAAGCCGGCGCGCAGGCGGTGCATGGTCTGCAGCGAGCGCGCTGTGGAGAATCTGGGAGCCGGGGAGCCGGGCTGCCGTTCGCAGTCGAGGTAAAAGTCGCTGGAGCAGGCCCATTTGAGCATCACGTAGGGGCGGCGCTGGGTGTGGGCCGTCATGAAGATGCGGTTGAGGTCGCGGCATTCCTCTTCGAGCACGCCTACGGTCACGTCGATTCCGGCGTCGCGCAGGCGGCGGATGCCGCGTCCGGACACCTTCTCGTTAGGGTCGGTGCAGCCTATCACTACGCGGCGCAGATGGTTCTCCACGAGCATGTCGGCGCAGGGCGGCGTCTTGCCGTAATGCGAGCAGGGCTCGAGGGTTACGTAGATGGTGGAGCGGCTGAGGAGCTCTTTGTCGGCGACAGAGCGCACGGCGTTGACTTCGGCATGAGGACCGCCGCAGCGGCGGTGCCAGCCTTCGCCTATGATGCTGCCGTCGGGGCCGGTGATGACGGCGCCCACCATCGGGTTGGGCGATGTGAAGCCGCGTCCGTTGGCTGCCAGCTGAAGGGCGCGGCGCATGTATAGCTCGTCTACTCCCAACGTCCGTCGGCTTTAATCAGTTGCACAAGATGATCCACAGCCTCGGCGGCGGGGATGTTTTTCTCGACGCACTCCTTGCCGCGGTAGAGCGAGATGCGGCCCACGCCGGCGCCCACGTAGCCGTAGTCGGCGTCGGCCATCTCGCCGGGACCGTTGACGATGCAGCCCATCACGCCGATGCGGAGGTTTTTCAGGTGCGACGTGCGGGCCTTGATGTCGGCGAGGGCCTTCTCGATGTCGTAGAGCGTGCGCCCGCACGAAGGGCAGGCGATGTATTCGGTGTGTGAAAAACGCACGCGCGCAGCTTGCAGGATCATCAGCTCGATGTCGCGGA
>URWH01000051.1 GCA_900551515.1 uncultured Porphyromonadaceae bacterium | reverse complement strand
AATTATAATACAATTGTTGTTGAATTCCATGAGCTGTGTTGTAATTAATGTCACTCAAGCTATGCGACCCTGCCGTCAACATTTATTATTAAACAAGCTCTTAAAAATCTGTTCACCCCTCCCATGCCGATGGCCAATCATAAAAAAATCGCTACATTTGCGTTATGAAACCGACTGAAACCGACAACGAGGCCCGGCAGTGGAAAGTGCTCTCGAGCGAATATATCATCAGACGGCCCTGGCTCACGGCACGCCGCGACAAGCTGCTGATGCCCGACGGCAGGATTAATCCCGAGTATTACGTGCTCGAATATCCCTCGTGGGTCAACATCATAGCCATCACTGCCGAGGGGCGTTTCGTGCTGGTGCGCCAGTATCGTCACGGCCTCGGATGCATGTCGACCGAGCTTTGCGCCGGCGTTGTCGAGGAGGGCGAGACGCCTGCCGAAGCCGCCCGCCGCGAGCTCCTCGAGGAGACCGGCTACACGGGCGGTCGCTGGACGCTGCAGTGCGTCATCAGCGGCAATCCCTCCACCACTAATAATCTCACCTACTGTTTCCTGGCCGAGGATGTGGTGCCGACAGGCCGTCAGCATCTCGACCCCACGGAGATGATAAGCGTGCTCACGCTCTCGCGCGACGAGCTGCTCGACATGATGATGGCCGACACCATGAAACAGTCGCTCATGCTCGCCCCGCTATGGCGCTATTTCTATCTCACCTCCCGCGGTCTTCCCGTCGGCATCCCCGGCGCTGCACACGCCCGATGATTCAATCCGTCAACCTTCCTTCACCATTCACGATATGACCTTCGCCGAAGTCCTCCTTCCGCTCCCCATCGCCGGTACGTTCAGCTACGCTGTACCTCAGGCACTTGCCGCCCGCGTGCGCCCAGGCCACCGGGTCATCGTGCCCTTCGGACAGCGTAAGTTCTACACCGGTATTGTCGTGTCGCTCGGCCCGCAGCCGCCCGAGGGTGGCTTTGAGGTGAAGGAGATAGTGTCGACGCTCGACGACGAGCCGATCGTGCGCCGCCCGCAGCTTCAGCTGTGGGACTGGGTGGCCGACTATTATCTCTGCTCGCCGGGCGATGTGCTCCGCGCCGCGCTTCCAGCCGCCCTGAAGGTTGAGAGCGAGACGTTTATCGAATTCAACCCCGACTTCGAGCCCGATTCGGCGGAGCTGTCGGAGCGCGAAACGGTGATTCTGCAGGTGCTCAGCCATGAGGCCAAGCGCATGCGTGTGTCGGAAATCGAGAAGGCCACGGGATTCACCGGCGTCGGCGCCATCGCCACGGCGATGCTCGAGAAGGGCGCGGTGATCATATCCGAAAAGATGGTCGAGCGCTACACCTCTCGCACCGTCACCTATGTGCGGCTGACCGTCGAGCGGGGCGACAACGAGGCCCTGCGCGAGGCTTTCTCGAAGATCTCGATGGCTTCGCAAGTGCGTCAGCAGCAGGCTTTTCAGGCTCTCGTGTCGATGTCGGGCTTCATGCAGCGCGGCTCGGAACTGCGCGAAGTGACGCAGGACGAACTGCTCGAGCGCACCGGCCTGACGCGCCCCGTCCTCAAGCAGTTGGCCGACAAGGGACTCATCGAATTCTACAAACGCGCCGTCAACCGCTTCCGTTTCCGTGGTCTGGTCACGGGCGCACTGCCGCAGCTCAGCCAGGCTCAGGACGAGGCGCTTAAAGCCATCCACCGCTCGTGGCTCGAAAAGGATGTGACGCTGCTCCACGGTGTCACCTCGAGCGGCAAGACGGAGATCTATATCCATCTCATCGATTTCGTGCTGCGTCAGGGTCGTCAGGCTCTGATGCTCGTGCCCGAGATCGCCCTCACCACGCAGCTCACTGTGCGGCTTCAGCGCGTTTTCGGCGACAAGGTGGTGATTTATCATTCGAAATTTTCCGACAACGAGCGCGTCGACATCTACCGTAAAATCCTCGCCAACCGCGAGCCTATGGTGGTGATAGGAGCCCGCTCGGCCATCTTCCTGCCGTTTGCTTCGCTGGGGCTGGTGATCGTCGACGAGGAGCACGAGTCGAGCTACAAACAGCAGGATCCGGCGCCGCGTTACAACGGCCGCGATACGGCCATGGTGCTTGCGCGGATGCACGGCGCCAAGACGCTTCTCGGCTCGGCAACTCCGGCCGTCGACACTTACTATAAGGCTAAGTCGGGCCGCTTCGGCCTTGTGACGCTCGGTCAGCGCTATTCGGGCATCGATCTGCCGGAGATGCGCCTGGTCGATGCCACTAAGGCGCGGCGAAAAGGTGAGATGCACGGCGCGCTTGCCGCCGAGACCATTAAGATAGTGCGCGATGCCGTGGCCGATGAGGGCTCGCAGGCCATCATATTCCTTAACCGCCGCGGATATGCGCCGGTGGCCACCTGCAAGATGTGTGCCTATACCCCCAAGTGCGAGCATTGCGATGTGTCGCTCACCTATCATAAGGGCATCGACAAGCTCGTATGCCATTACTGCGGCGCTCTCTATCCGCTGCCGAAGGTGTGCCCGGCATGCCGCGAACCGGCCATGGAGATCCACGGCTACGGCACCGAGCGAATGGCCGACGAGGTGGCCGGCGCTTTCGGCGATGTCACCACCCTGCGTATGGACCTCGACACCACACGCAACAAGGACGGCTACGAAAACATCATCAGCGATTTCTCGCAGGGCAAGGCGCAGATTCTCGTAGGCACGCAGATGGTCACCAAAGGCCTCGACTTCGGCAATGTCCGGGCCGTGGCCATAGTCAATGCCGACACCCTGATCAACCAGCCTGATTTCCGCGCCACGGAGCGCGCTTTCAACATGATGTCGCAGGTGGCCGGACGCGCCGGTCGACGCGACACCCGGGGCATCGTGGCCATCCAGACGCGCTGCCCCGATCACCCGCTGTTCCCCTTCGTCATGGCTCACGACTATGAGGGATTCTACAACGACGAACTCGAGCAGCGACGCCGCTTCAACTATCCCCCGTTCACCCGTGTGATATATATCTACATCAAGCATCGCGACCGCCGCGCAGTCGACGAGCTTGCCGTGGCCTACGGGCATCGTCTGCGCCAGCTTTTCGGCAACCGTGTGTTCGGCCCCGAGGAGCCTGCTGTAGGACGTGTGCAGACGCTCTACATCCGTAAGCTGATGCTCAAGGTCGAGGTGGAGGCTTCGATGAAAAAGGTGAAGGAGATCATGCGGCAGACCATCGTAGAGATGCGCTCATCGGGAATGCTCGCTGCCAAAACAGCCATCGTCTACTACGACGTCGACCCCTCCTGACAGCCCCTCCGAATTCTCTGATCCCTCCGAGTTCTCTGAGCTCGATGAGCCTGCATCGCCACAAATTCGCCCTTCTTTGTCGCCGGCGCGCCCTACATTAGCGCCGTAAACACGGATTATTAAGGAAAAATGTCTAAATTTGTAGGTTGATTTATGCTATGAAGAGAGGCTACAAAATATTGCGTGCTGTTTTCGTGACTCTGATCGCCCTGGCCTTTATCCTGCCGGCGGCGCTCTACGTGGCGCTCTCTCTTCCCGCCGTTCAGCAGTGGCTCTGTCACCGCGCCGAAAGCGAGCTCTCCAAGCTACTCACAGTCGATGTCGATATCGACTACATCTCGATCTCGCCTTTCAACCGCGTCACGCTCCACGGCGTCACCGTGAGCGATTCTGTCGGCGAGCCGTGCCTGAAGGTGAAGCGCCTCGGCGCCGGAATGAACCTATGGGACTATTTTGCCCGCGACCGCATAGTGCTCGACTATGCCGAGATCATCGGTATGGACGCACGCATAAGCCGCGATTCGATAGGCGCGCCGCTCAACATACAGCCCATCATCAATGCCCTTTCGCCCAAAGACAAGTCGAAGCCGCCTACGAAATTCGATTTCCGCGTCAACACCGTCGTGATCCGCACGTCGTCGGTTTCCTACGATGTCCTCGATCAGCCGCGCGTCGAGACGGGATTCGACCGAAACCATATCAGCATCAGCGGGCTGCGTGCCGACGTGCAGCTGCCGCAGATCAAAAACGACGATTTCATCATCGATCTCCGGCGCCTGGCTTTCAGCGAGCGCTCCGGCTTCGCGCTCAGCTCACTGTCGGGTCTCTTCCACATTGCTTCGACTTATCTCGATGTGCGCGACTTCAACCTGCAGTTGCCGAACTCGCAGTTTATCATCAATGATCAGTCGATGCGCTTCAAGAGTTTCGACTATCTGAAGAAGCACTGGCGCGACCTGCGCATCGATTTCCGCCTGATGCCCGGCAGCCGGCTCGCCACGGCCGATTTCACGCCATTCCTGCCGCAGATCGACGGCATGGACATGACCTTCAGCATAGGGCTGCATGCCAATGGCGATGCCTCGCGTCTCAATATCCCCACGCTGAGTCTCGTCTCCGATCAGGGCGCCTCTTTCACCACAGCCGGTCATATATCTCATCTGTTTGCCGATGAGGGTCCGGCCTTCGATTTCCCTGAATTCGACGTGCGTTTCAACGGCCGCCGCGCCATGGATGCGGCATCGCGCTTCGGCAAGGTGAAGGACGACGTCAGGCGGATAATCGAAAACGCAGGCGATCTGTCGCTCTCCGGCTCTTTCAGCGGTTCGCTTTTCAACGGTTCGCTCACCGGTCAGCTGCTCTCCGGCGTGGGACAGGCCTCTCTGGAGGCCGACTACAGCCGCGTGCTTCTTGCGAGCGGCGCTTTCTCGCCCATGAAGATTGCAGGCACGGCATCGCTGACCGATTTCAGCGGCGCTCGCCTTATGGCCGGACTTGCCAATCCGGTCGCCGCCATCGACGGACTTAATGCCGACCTCGGTTTCGACGTCACTCTCAAGCCCGGTATGCCCGACGGCAGCGCCGAGCTTTCGCTCGCCTCGGCCATCGTCAACGGCTATCCCATCAATGATATTGAGCTTCGGCTCAACAAGACCGGCGACGAGGTGTCGGCCGATCTGTTTGCCGACAACGACATGCTCTATGCCGACGCCGAATTGCTCGCCGCCATTGGCCGACATAAAAGCCTCGACCTCTCGGCCGATATTCGCGATCTCAATCTCGACATGATAGGGCTCGGCAGTGCCGGTCACCATGGCCGTCGCCTGTCGTTCACCGCCGACGCCATGCTTTCCGGCACCATGGTCGACGATTTGGAAGGCACCGTCAATATCGACCGCCTTACGGTCAGCCAGCCGCACGCCGACGACCTGACGCTCGACGGCATCCGCATCGCCGCCGTACGCTCCGAAGCGGCCGACACGCTCACCCTCACCAGCGAGATTGCCGACGCCTCCGTAATAGGCAAATTCCACATAGCCGCACTCCCGGCTGTCGGCAAAGAGATTCTGGCTCAGACTCTTCCGGCGCTGTCGGGCAACGTGGGTGCTACCGGTTCTCAGTCATTCCTCTCCAATCCGGCCAACAGCTGCGAGCTTGACTACGACATACGTATCAAGACGCTCGACCCGCTGTCGCCGCTCCTCAAGCTCCCCGTCAGGGTGATCGATCCGATATCCGTCCGCGGCGATTTCAGCAGCAGCCGCGGAGCCATGTCGCTGAATCTTGATGCTCCTTATCTCCTTCAGGGTAAGAAGCTTATCGAGAATACTTCGCTCACATTCGGCGTCAGCGGCGTTGAAGGCGACGAAGGCGCGGGGCGCGGACAGCTCTTCTTCTCCACCACGCTGCCTACGAAAAACGGGCCGATGACGCTGTCGTCTACTTCGGAGGCGTACGACGATCAGGTCGACTCGCACCTCGAATGGAAAGTGGACCGCCGGCGCGACTACAGCGGCGACATCAATCTCACCACTCGCTTCAGCCGCGACACCGACAACCGCCTCCGCACGGAGCTGCTCTTCAATCCGAGCCGCGCGGTGTTCAACGACACGGTCTGGACCGTAGAGCCGTCGGTCATCTCCATCGAAGGCAAGGAGATATGCGTCAGCGATTTCAAGGTGTGGCGCGACCGACAGTTCATCACCATCGACGGTCGCGCGTCGGAATCGCCCGCCGACACCATCACCGTCACGCTTGAGGACATCGACCTCGACTATGTGTTTGAAACCCTCAACATACCCACCGCCATGTTCGGCGGCAACGCTTCCGGCAAGCTCTACGCCACGCAGCTGCTCACCGCCGAACCGAAAGCATTCACCCGCGGCCTGTCGGTCAAGGATCTGACCTACAACTATTCGCTTATGGGCGACGCACTTCTCCGTTCGGAGTGGGTCAACGACTCCAAAGCCATTTCCATTATTGCCGAGATTCATCAGCCCAACGGCCTGAAGTCATACGTCGACGGAGAGATATTCCCGATGGCCGACTCGCTCGACATGCGTTTCGACGCCGATCGCATCGAGATTGGCTTCCTCAAACCCTATATGTCGGCATTTGCCTCCGACATAAGCGGTTACGCCACCGGCAATGCCCGCCTGTGGGGCACTTTCAAACTAATCGACATGGTCGGCGACATCTACGGCGAGGATGTGAAGCTCACCCTCGGGTTCACCAACACCACTTACTCCACCACCGATTCGGTGCGCCTGACGCCCGGCCGCATCGACATCAGCGATCTCACGCTTCACGATGTCAACGGCCACACGGCCAAGCTCAACGGATGGGTCACGCACAAGTGCTTCAAGCAGCCCGAATTCAAGTTCCGCATCACCGATGCCCGCGATCTGCTCGTCTACGATGTCAAGGAAAATCCCGAACATCCCTGGTATGGCCGCGTCTACGGCAACGGCTCGGCCACAGTCTCCGGCCTACCCGGACTCGTGGATATCAATGTGGCCATGACCACGGCCACCGGCTCGCAGTTCACCTATGTGCTCACCGACGCTCTCTCGGCTCAGGAATATAATTTCATCACCTTCCGCGACCGCGATCAGGCACGCAAGGACTCAATCGCCGCCGTCAATGCTCCGCCGCCAATGGTCATGGAGATAAAGCGGCAGCTCGATGCGGCCTCGTCGGGCGGCGAGTCGAGCGCCTACCGCATGACCTTCGACATCGACATCACGCCGCAGGCGCTCATCACACTCGTGATGGACCCCGTGGGCGGTGACCGCGTGCGCACCTACGGCAGCGGTGTCCTCCACATGTTCTACGATTCCCACAGCGAAGACCTCGAGATGAAAGGCACATATACTGTCGATCGTGGAACATATAATTTCACCTTGCAGGATATCATCATCAAGGAATTCACCATCGAGCCGGCAAGTTCGATCACTTTCAACGGCGACCCCTATGCCGCACAGCTCAATCTCACGGCAAAACATCAGGTGAAAGCCAATCTCACCGACCTCGACGAATCGTTCCTCGAGGACAAGGAGCTCAACCGAACCAACGTGCCCGTCGACGCTATCATGCACGTCACCGGCGACATGCGTCAGCCGGAGATCGGTTTCGACCTCGACTTCCCCACGCTCACCGAAGAGCCCAAGCGCAAGGTGAGGAGCATCATCAACACGGAGGATATGATGCAGCGACAGATGATCTATCTGCTCGCCCTCAGCCGATTCTACACGCCCGACTATATGAACGCCACGCGCGGCAACGAGCTCGTTTCGGTGGCTTCTTCCACCATCTCGTCGCAGCTCAGCAGCATCCTCGGTCAGCTCAGCGACAACTGGAACATCGCGCCTAACTTCCGCTCCGACCGCGGCGACTTTTCCGACGTCGAATTCGATCTGGCCTTGTCGAGCCATCTCCTCAACAACCGACTCCTTTTCAACGGCAATCTCGGGTATCGCGACAAATCGCTTAACAACAATTCTTTCATCGGCGATTTTGACATCGAGTATCTCCTCAATAAAAGCGGGTCGTTGCGACTTAAAGCCTACAACCGCTACAACGACCAGAACTATTATCTCAAAAGCGCTCTCACCACGCAGGGGGTAGGCATCGTGTTCAAGCGCGACTTCGATAATATATTCTCTTTCCTCCGTCCGCTGTTAAAGAAAAAATCCTCCGCCGGCGACTCATCCGTCATCCGTCCCGATTCAACATCCGTTGTCCCCGCGCTTCCGGCACACTCGTCCCGGTCTGTCCCGGACGATACCATTCCCGTTGCGGCACCGGTTCTGGATCAGACCGAACCAGAAAGTTCCGCCGACTGGCTGCGGATAAAATGAAACAGTCTGCATTGAGAGGCTGGTTTTAGACAGTCTTTTAAATACCATGATCACTACGTCGGTTTTATACGGAATCCTCTCTTAAGCGCTTTCTGCATTCTGTAGGTGACACGCCGAAATGCGATCTGCAATACTTGCCGAAAAACGAGATGCTTGGAAATTTCAGCAGTTCTGCTATCTCCTTGATCGTTTTGTCGCTGTTTTTAAGCCAATAGCGGATGTCCTTCAAAATAAATTCGTTGATCCAGGCAAATGCGGTTTTGCCGCTTACCTGTTTGCTTACTGTCGAGAGATATTTCGGCGTGACGCACAACCGTTCGGCATACCATGACACGTTGCGCGACCTAATCCGGGTTGTGGATAGCAGTTTGATAAACTTCTTAAACAGCACCTCCCGTTGGCTTGTCAATCCGATTTCATATGGAGCGGAATCTTTTTTCATGTTTCCCAGCAATTCATATAGCATGGCGTTGACAATGGAGCCGATGATTTTCTTTTGATACGCGCTTCCCTTCATCTTGATTTTTGCCATAAGCATGGTGCTGTATAGCTTAAGCATCTGGTGGCTTTCGTCACTGATGCGTATTACGGGATTTTTGGCATAACGGAAAGCGTTGTTCCATAGCTCGTTTTCCGAGATGAGATCCATCATTCCCCGTCGTGACAGACATAAGATGGCGCCGCAGAAATCGGGGCTTAGCATGCAATTGTCTATTATGGTATTCGGAAAGAATATCATCACCTCGTTTTTGTGGATTGTGTAAGGCTCGGTGTTCAACTCCAATTGAAGCTTTCCGTTCGTGCAGATGGTGATTCCCATCATATCCATCTGTATCGACCCGTTTTCAATGGGCAGTTCCCTTATGTCGGCATGGACGGCAATCGTTTCATCAATATAGTCCATCGCCTGATTGTCCTTTACCTGTTCAAACCCTATCTGTCGAATAAGATCGTTGTCTTCCATGTGCTGTGGCGTTGATATTGTTATCGATGCAAATGTAGCTTTTTGCGCCACGTCGCCGGTGTTCCGAAAATCGTATTTGCGGGTCGATTAGTCCTTTTTGGATGTGCAAAAGAAAAATAAGACCATATAAAGGTTTTTTCGGACACTAGAATCGGCTTTTTTATCCGCAATTTTGTGGAAAAAAGACAAAAAGCTTAATCAGAATGCAGTTTACGATATTAAGAAGATTCATTATTGCAGTCGTGATGCTTGTTCTGCTTCAACCGATTGAATCGTTCGCGACACCGTCGGAACCGGTGCTTGCGGAGCCTATATTCGCTGCCGACAGTATTGTATGCCCGGAGATGCCCGCAGTCGGTGTGGTTGAAGACAATGAACCGGTTTCATTGTATGAATTGCCATATTCAGTGACAGGTGAAAGCCGCGACTGGCACCGTCTTTGGATCAATACGGCCACGCTGAGCGGCGCTTTCGTCGGCACGCTGCTTGTTCTGGAATGTCTGCCTGAAGATGCCACATCCTGGAATCGGGCCGAGCTTCAGGATGTGCCTTTGTTCAAGCGATGGCACAACCATGTGTTTAAAAAAGGTCCCGAATGGGATCACGACAAGTTTTATTTCAATTATCTTCTTCATCCCTATGCCGGTGCGGCCTACTTTATGGCCGCCCGCTCATGTGGATTTAATTTCTGGCGGTCTGCGCTCTACGGCTCTGTCATCTCGACTGTCGGTTGGGAATTCGGCATCGAGGCGTTCATGGAGCGTCCTTCAATTCAGGATATTTTCATCACGCCAATCGTCGGAAGCTGTATCGGCGAAGGTTTCTATCACACAAAGCGGTGGCTCGTCGACAATGACTATCGTTTGTTCGGCTCTCCGTTCCTGGGCGGTGTTCTGGCATTTATCGTTGATCCGGTCAATGAGTTCACCGGCTTGTTTATCGGCAATCCCGCGAAAAGAATCGCCCATGAAAAAGCATCCTCCCGGTCAGGGAAATCGTTCACTGTTGTTCCGACCATAGCCGGTCCGTACAAAGGATTCTCCATAGTCGGTGTTTTCTGAATTGTCCATTAATCCGACTTCCCCTGTCCGTGACAATGATGATATTTTGCAAATAATCACGATTTTCGTTACCTTTGAGCCATGAAACTCGACCACATCGCCTTATATGTTCTGGATCTGGAACAGGCCCGACAGTTCTTTTTGAAGTATTTCAATGCCTCGGCAAATGAGATGTACCATAATCCGCGCACAGGTCTGAAGACATATTTTCTCGCTTTTGCCGAAGGGGCAAGACTTGAGATCATGCAGCGCCCGGAAGTCGTCGCATCGGACTTCGATCCATACCGTCAGGGGTATATTCATATTTCTTTCAGTGTTGGCTCAAAAGAGAATGTGGATGCGCTTACCGGCCGGCTTGAAGCGGATGGATATGAAGTGTTGAGTGGCCCGCGCACAACCGGCGACGGATATTACGAAAGTTGTGTGCGGGGATTTGAGGATAATCTCATTGAAATCACTGAATAGCATCCTTCTGCAATCCTCACGCAACCAATAGCATCCTTCTATAATCCTCACGCAACCATCATTGCGGCACGGGTTTCAGGCGAAGATTGTGCGACCGCTTGTTTTTTTAGTTCATTTATTGCTGTTTATCATTATTACATGCTTAATCTCACTTCAAAAGCCGCAAAAATTTTATTTGCCATTTTTGCAGGTATAGTGGTTCACTTCATTTGGCGTAATACAGGCAAAGTAATAGACCTACTCGATATTTCAAGAACAACCATATTGGGTCAGTCGATAAGAGCGGTGCTTCTCACTCTGTCGGTGCTTATTCTGACAGCGGTTGCCGTTAAACCGAAAAAAATATTTTCTTTTCTTGGACTTGATGGTAATATTCTAAGACCCCATCCCACAAAATATGTTAACGTCAGGGCGATGGCTTTTCGAGCAAATT
>URWH01000050.1 GCA_900551515.1 uncultured Porphyromonadaceae bacterium | reverse complement strand
GTTTTGAATGACGTTTTTCGGAACATCAAACTGAACACTCTACCTATTAAATAGCGGTAGGCTTGATTGTCCCCGCTACTGTTTTGAACTGAACTCAGTAACAGTATGACAAAACTGACAACCGGGCAAAATCCTCGCATCCGAGTGGCGTTGCTCACGCTTGCCGTCTCACCAGTCCGTGGGTCGGAATGTGCCGTGAGCTGGAATTATATTACCCGAATGAGCCGATATGTAGACCTGACTGTGATTTATCCAAAATATCAGCAAGAAGTAGAACAATGGCTTGCCGACAATCCGCTTCAGGGAGTGAAATTCATCAATGTTCCGATCGGTGAACTTCCGCCTGAGAGAGGAATAAAACAAGACCTCGCCGACTACCGCAACGTCAAGCAGTGGCATCGCGACGTATTCCCGCTACTCCAGCGCCTGGTGGCGGAAAAAAGCATAGATTTGATCCACTTGCTTAATCCTATCGGTTTTAAACAGCCCGGAAAAGCATGGAAAATAAAAGATGTTCCCTATGTTTGGGGGCCTATTATGTGTGTCGAGAACCGTCCTTTCAGGCTATACAAGGCCTATCCGTGGCGAAACAAAATAAAAACCACATTGCGCAGGGTGATCCACAACGCCTATTTCATACTCTCTCCTTGGGTACGCCGTGCCATTCGTAATAGCGACGTCATTTTCACTGCCACGCCAAACGGTGTAGGACTTCTGCGTCGATGGCACGGTGTGAAAGCTCAATATCTTCCGGAAAACGGAATTGTTGAGACTGAAACATCGGAACCGGTTACGAAATCCGCCGATGAGCCGCTACGGCTCATTTGGGTCGGCCGCGTTGATGATCCCAACAAAGCACTTGTCATAACTCTCGACGCCCTTTTAAAAACGAAGTCACGCCAATGGCATCTCGACGTGGTTGGAAAAGGAGACATAAGCCCTGAAAAACGCCGCAAGTTTACCGATATTTTGCCTCAGATCACATTCCATGGCGCAATTTCACGCTCCGATGTTCAGAAGATTTTCAAAGCAGCACATCTTCATATTATTTCTTCGATGGGTGAAGCCACCACGACCGTACTTTGGGAGGCGATGGCTAAAGGAATTCCTACAATGACGCTCGACCACTGCGGCATGGCCGGCGTAGTGTGCGAACGCTGCGGCATTAAAATTCCCATTGACTGGTATGACCGTGTCACACAGTTCATGGCCGAAAATATCGACGACTTGATTTTGCACCCCGAACGCATCAACGCCTTGTCGAAAGGCGCTCTTGAATGTTCCAAAAAATGGATGTGGGACAACCGCGTGAAAACGTTCCTTGAAACTTATAACCGTCTGACAGCCCAATACGCTTCGAAATGACCATGCAGTCGTCAACACCGCCATCGCGCAGCAAGAAATTCGTAAAGGACCTTGGCCTTTATGCCATAGGCAATTTAGGGTCAAAACTGATCACATTTCTGCTCGTACCGTTCTACACTCACTACATAACCAACACTGCCGATTATGGTTATTATGAGCTGGCCATGACGATTTCTTTCTGCTTCGTCCCGATTCTGTGCTTCCAGATGACCGACGGCGGATTCCGCTTCCTGATTGAGACAAAAGATATCGACCGTCACCGTGCGATTGTCAGCTTCATCACCCGCACCTTGATCACCAACATCCTGATCACAACCCTGTTAGCCATCATTTTCAACATTTTTCATCCGGTCAAGTTCCTTCCCTACATTCTGGCCTACGGCATCAGCCAGACCATCTATGAGGTTTCGGTGCAGGTGACGCGCGGGCTTGGCAAAACAAAAACGTTCGTGGCAGCCGGCATAATGAATGCCTTTTTCACAGCACTGCTGAGCATCATACTGTTGGCCGGCGTCGGCATGGGGATCGACGGTATATTCATCGCCGCCATCGCCGCGAAAGTCATCACGTTGTTTTTCATCGACCTGCGGATAAAGCTATTCAAAATCTATATACGCAACCGGTTCATCGTCAAATCGGTAAGCAAGCAGTTGCTTACATATAGCCTGCCGCTCATCCCCGTGGCTCTCTGCTGGTGGTTCATCACCGCCAACAATCAGTTTTTCATCGAGCGCTATCTCGGCCTGACCGAAAACGGCTACTACGGACTCGTTTGCCGTTTTACAGGCATCCTCTATGTTTTAAGCAACATCTTCTATCAGACCTGGCAGCAGAATGCAATCGAGCAATACAACAGCCCCGACCGAAACAACTTCTTTTCCTCCGTTTTCAACAACTATCTCTACCTCCTCTGCCTGCTGGTTTCCGTTTTCCCTTTTGCGCTCCGCCTCAACTACAGCTGGCTTGTCGGCGCAGAATATCAGACGAGCAGCCAGTATCTGTTTCTCAACTCCATCTATGTGATGATCTTCGCGCTGGCTGCCTTCTTTGAAATCGGGTATCAGTGCGCCAAACGCACAGCGAGGATTCTCCCGAGCCTTTTTATGGCCATCGCAATAAGCATCCTGAGCAACATCTTGCTGACACGTAATTTCGGCATCAACGGAGCCATCCTTTCAAGCATCCTCACCTATTCGGCACTTCTGATTTACCGCGCCGCCGACACCCGCAAATTCATCCGCATCCGCTTTGCCGCCAAAAGCATCTGGCCCCTCATGATAATGATTTTTGCCGGAATAGGCTATCATCTTTTCGACGGCATTATTTTCGACAGCGTGGTAAGCATTTCACTGTTAGCCCTTTTCATCATCGCAGCTCCGGCCCAAATAAAATCGGCTGTAATAAAACGATTCATTGCGCGTCACTTTCGGAAAGAATCACAATAATAGGCCTCATGGTTACGTTAAAATAATTATGGAACGAGAACTACATAGTGACATTGCAGCCGTTGTAGTGACCTACAACCGAAGCAAAGACCTGATGATATGCATTGACGCCCTGCTCAATCAGACAAAAACGCCTGATGAGATAATCATTGTCAACAATCAGTCGCCCGACGATACCGAGCAGCGCCTTTCCGAAGCCGGACTGGTTGATCTCACCAATTATAAGGAAACTGAATTCGGCAAAGAGTCAACCCTTGAATATCCCGACAACGGCAAGCCCGTCAAAATCACCTATCTCCTAAAAAAAGAAAACGACGGCGGTGCCGGCGGCTTCTATGCAGGCATGAAAACGGCTTTCGACAAAGGCTATGAATGGATTCTGCTGATGGATGACGACGGGCGTCCCGATAAAGACGAGATCCGCGAACTCTTCAATGTCGCCGGCAAGCATGGATTCCTTTACAGCAATGCGCTCGTGATAAACCGCGACAATCCGTCGGTACTGGCATTTAACCTCTTCTCTACTCCGATTGAAACAGCCTACTACGACTCCATCGAATATCTGCCCGACTGCGGCAGCCCGTTCAACGGCACATTCATCAACAGGAAGCTGATTGAAAAAATAGGCTTCATAAAAAAAGAGATGTTTATATGGGGCGACGAAGCCGAATACACCGCACGTGCAAAAGAAGCCGGTCACCCCATAACCACGATATGCTCCGCCCGACATTTTCATCCCAAAACGGGCAAAAGCCAGAATATGATTCCGTTCGTCAGCCGCTGGGGCATTCTGCCTCCCGCCACAAAACGGGCACGAATATTTTACCGCAACCAGTGTTATATCTTCACTCGCTATAACCAGCGCGGCAATTTGAGAAAATTCGCCACTCGCAACATCCTCGGTGCGTTCCTCAACCTGCAATGGAAATATATCCCCGGAATGATAAAAGCCATTCGTACAGGCATAAAAGGCGATTTCTCAAAAAACCTGTATTAAACTCAAGATTGTTTATACTAAACCCAACCCTTTCACGTTATTTAAGAAATCAATCGTCACATGAAATCTGCTTCAATCATCATAGCCCTTGCTGCAACAATCGCTTTCTCATCTTGCAAGACCAAACATGACCTCGCTTATTTTGAGGATATCAAAGATTCACAAGCCGGCACTCTGGCCACTCCGCAACACACCAACAAGCTCGAGCCGGAAAACGAGCTGATCATCACCGTCACCTCATCAGTGCCTCAGGCTTCGGCCATGTTCAACCTCCCCTACACAAACGTAGCGGGACGCGGTACCACCGAGACCACCACTTCGCCTCAGATCAAGACCTACGAAATTGACAATAAAGGCGATATCGACTTTCCCGTGCTCGGCACCATCCATGTGGCAGGCATGACCACCTACGAGCTGAAGGACTATCTCGAGAAGCGAATCAGCGAATATGTCAAGGATCCGACTGTCAGCGTGACCATGAGAGGTTATAGCATCACCGTGATCGGCGAAGTCGGCTCTCCTCGCACAATTATCACTTCAGCCGACCGTTACAGCATACTAAACGCGCTCGGCGACTGCGGCGACCTCACGGATTATGCCAAACGTGACAACATCATGGTGATGCGTCGCACCGCCGACGGACAGATCGAATACGGCCGCCTCAACCTTCGCAGTTCCGACATAACCAAATCGCCGTACTTCTGGTTGCAGAACAACGATGTTGTGGTCGTAGAGCCCAATGAAATCAAACAAGACAACTCTAAATACAATCAGAACAGTGCCTACAAACTTTCGGTCGTTTCAACAATCGTAGGTATTTCGGCAAGTATAATCTCACTCGTTATTGCATTGACCATAAAATAATCAACAGTTGTCTTGATGCTTAGGCTCGACCGCATAACCGTCTATCTCATCATTGCCGGATTCATAACCATGATTCCGGCAGTGCAATATCTTACATCGATCGACGAATTCTTATCTGAATTGTTTCTCGTCGTAGGTGTTTTTGATTGCATTGCAAACAACAGATGGAAAGACTACACGTTTTTGTGGACACTGCTGGGGCTGATGATTTTCTATTTCATCTACAGCTTCACTTTCGTTCATTTCAACACTCCGCGAGCCATCGTTTTCGATTTCATAGTCGAATTAAAGCCATATGTGCCGGTTGCCGTTATCCTTGCAATCAAGCCGAAATTCAACGACATCGACCGTAAATTCATAAAAGGCATCGCGCTTTTCAATTCGGTATTATTGGCCATAGCTCTGGTATTAGGCGATACCGTCACCGCCGCAATAGTGTTCCACCCCACCTATTCAGGCATCATCATTCTGATCTCCGCCCTTTTCTACCTCTATTGCTGCATCGACGAAAACGGAGAGGTAAGCCACCGCGACCTGCGCCTCGTCTTTATCATCATATCAAGCGGGCTGCTGTGTCTACGCGCCAAATACTACGGCATCTACATATTCGTGGTTTTCTTCTTCTTCCTCTATAAGCCAGGCATCATGAGGCATTTCAATCTGAAGCACGCCATCGGTCTTATTGCGCTATTCATCATTGTCTTAGCCGTTTCTTGGCATAAAATACAATATTACTTCATCATGGGCGAAAACGAGACTTTCGATCCGACACAGATCGAATCGTTTGCACGCCCGGTATTGTATATTACCGGATTTCAAATCCTTTTCGACTATTTTCCCTTCGGAACCGGACTCGCTTCGTTTGCCACAGCCGGCTCTGCGCTTGATTATTCTAACGTCTACTATGAATATGGCATAGACAAGGTTCATGGCCTTGCGCCTAATCTCGATTTCAATTTTATTTGCGACACCTTTTTCCCGGTATTGGCTCAGTTTGGAGTAGTCGGAGTCATTTTGTTCACTTATTTCTGGGTCTGGATTTATGAATACCTTCGCATCATGATACGCCGCAATGCCTCCCGCTACAGATATGAATTCATTATCGGATCGATAATAATTCTGTTTATCATGATAGAAAGCATCGCATCCGCCACTCTGACAGGCAACTGCGGATTTGTCGTGATGATATTGCTGGGGCTTGTGTGCATACCCGGAATCCGATTAAAGCAACAGAAAAATGATATCGCCGAAACTTCTTACGGCATCCCTATAAAAATAGGCCAATCCATCAGATCAAAAAAAATAAAAATATAAGATATGCAACAGCAAGAAAGTAAGATTGACATGCGTCGGTTTCTGAGAGCCATCCGACAATGCAAATGGGTTCTTTTGGCTATTATTGTCCTTTTCACCGCTGCAGGCTGCTGGATCGGCTTCCGCGGCCTTCCGAAATACGACATTCAGGGCCAGATGCTTATCGGTGAGATAGGCTATGATTCCGACAACAAAGGCGGCGGCATAGCCCAGATGATGAAGACATTCTCCGTGGGCGGCTTCTCGGCCTCGACAGTCGACAACGAAATTCTCATTCTCGACAGCTACGATGTAATGCTCCGCACCGTGCGCACTCTCGGCCTCAACCGCACGTATATAGGCAAGGATCGCGAAGGCGATAAAGTGATGCTCTATAAAGACACACCTGTAAAGGTGGAGGCTCCTGTTGAGTATTTCGACTCGCTTAAAGTTTCATTCAACCTTAAGATCACACTTGCCGACGATGGTAAAGCCGACATCGTAGCATCAGAAGGCTTTTTCAACTCCACCATCAAGGAAGTCAAGGCCGTAACTCTGCCTTACATGCTTGAAACTTGCTACGGGTCCCTGCAGATAATGCCGACCGGCCTCCTGAAATCATCGCCCTTCCGTAAGATTAGCGTCAGCATAACAAGCAATGAACTGGCTGCACGAGCACTGCATAAGACCCTTGATGTCGAAGTTGCAACAAAATTGTCGGACATCATCAACGTTGATCTCAGCTATGCCAACTCCGAACTCGGCAAAGCGATTGTCAACGGCGTGATGACCGAATACAACGCCAAACGCCTCGACCGCCTGCATGAAGCGTCAAAAGCATCTATCAAGTACTACGACGAGCGAATCGCCGAGACATTCAAGATTCTTCAGGAGGAAGAGAAAAAGGTGTCGGACTATCAGCGCGACAACGAGCTGATGGGCATCGACTCGGAGCTTGATCTCCTTGTCAACGAGGCTGTCAGCACCAAAACGACCATTCAGACTGCCAATTACAATATCGCCTACTATGAGACGATACTCGACATACTGCGCAACAAGCTCGACGACGACGTGGTCATCCCGCAGATGGAATCGCTCAACGACCCCAACATCGGAGCTTTCAACGGTGCCATCCAGGCTCGCCGCGAGCTGCGCCGTTCGGGCACCGAGGACAACGAGGCGCTCCGCATCCTCAACGAAAAGATCGAGGAGCTGCGCAACCTCATCATCGAGAACTCCACAAAAATGATCGCCAAAGCGAGAGCCGACATGCAGCATCAGCAGAATTTGGCATCCACCGCTAAGGGTCGTCTCGATGAATATCCCGACTACCAGCTCGAATTCACCAACCTGCTGCGCGACAAGGAGTATCAGAACCAATTGTATCAATATCTCGTGAGTCAGCGTGAGAATTCCGTGCTACAGCTCTATTCAACGACCAACATCGGTTTCGTGTTCCAGGAAGCCTACGTAGTCAAGCAAGCCGGCCTGCTGAAAAAGCTTCTGGTTCCGGCAATCATGTTTGTGCTGGCCATTATATGCTGCGTAGCTCTCACCATAATGATTATGCTCTATTCGCGGAAGGTGAAGGATCCGATGGACTTGGCGTTCATGGGCATCGATGACAATGCGGTGAAATACTGCGGCGACAGCGAGGATATGCGGCGCATGCGCACGCTCATCACGGCCGACCCCGCGCGACGGCTGCTCTTCTTCGCGCCGTTAGGCGACACGGCTTCGCTCGGCCAGACCTTCGCCGACTCGCTCACGGCTATCGGCCGCTCGGTGGAACTGATCAACGGCCTGCCCGACAACAACGCGGTGCTGACACCCGACACGGCCGACCGCATCAAGACTGCCCTCTCGACAAACGATTTCGTCATGGTCACCGTGCCCGAGCCTGACGATGTGTGCGACGTGGAAAACCTCGTCGACGCCGACAATGCCGCTCTCCTCGTCACCCTCCCCGCCGGCAAGATCAAACGCAAGAGCCTCAAGCAGACGCTCCGCGGACAGACCGCCGACAAGGTGTTCACCATCATCGACGGACGTAAATGATCCTGATCCTTCACGACACCCCCGAAGGCTATCCCTTTGTGGCAGAGCGCATGACGATGCCCTGCCGCAAAGTGTATTCGCCCCAGAAAAACCGCAAATATTTCACGTGGCTGGCCGGCGCATGGAAAGCCATGCGCCAGAGCCGAAAGGGTGACGTGATCGTTAGCCTCTACGACTTCCAGGGCATCCTGTGCCTGCTAATCGGCTATCTGACATTCCGCCGCCGTCACATCCTCGGCATCAACCTGTTGCTCAAGGACAAGCCCACGGCCAAAAACCGCCTCGCAAGCACCCTCTACCGTCATGCCGTCAGGTCGCCGTGGTTTCACACCACTGTAACATCAAAGGCCTATCAGCAGTGGTTCAACCGTAAGCTCGGACTGGATATAGACTATCCGCTGCTGCGCGACGTCTACTACGATTCCTATGAGCCCGACCCCGCCATGCTCCGCGAGTGCGACGGTTCGGTGTTCTGCGGCGGACGCAACTCGCGCGACTGGGAGATGATGGTTACGCTGGCGCGCATCATGCCCGAACGCCATTTCTGCTTCATCATGCCCGACGACCGTTACAGCGAATTCGAACATAAGATGCCCGAAAACGTCGAAGCGCTCCACGAAGTGCCGATGGACACATTCGTCGACCGCATGAGCCGCGCCTCCGTGATCTGCATGCCCGTGACTACCGATGCACCCGCCGGGCTCATCACCATGTTTCAGGCCGCCGGCTACAAGAAGCCCATCATATCCACCTACACCGTCACCACGAGTGAATATCTCACTCCCGACCGCGGCTATCTCCTGCCGTCGAACGATGCCGAACTATGGGCCTCGACAATCCGCGACATCTTCGACGATCCCGGCGCGGCATTGAAGAAAGCCTGCGAGTTTCACCGGTTCGTCACCGGCGAATGCAACGAGGCCGCCTATGTGAGCCGGATCGAGGAAATCATCAGAGGATTCGTGCCATAGGCTGTCGCCTTCATCGCACACCGGCATGACGAACGCGACTGACCGCATCCGGCCGACACGCCGTTCATCTATATTTTTAGGCTATTCGTCTATTAAACCCACTAAATAATTACAGTATTTTAACATTGCAGTCCATCAGCGCCCTGCAAAATTGCATTTTCTAACAATTATATTTATCTTTGCATAAGTTTCGAAATTAAAATGTTATGAAAAATATAGTACAAGGAAGCCTGATCACAACATTTCGCTGCAACGCGAAGTGCAACATGTGCAACATCTGGAAATTCCCGACTAAGCCCGATGAAGAGATCGACGCTGAATACTACAAGAAACTCCCTGCCGGCCTGCGCATAAACATCACCGGCGGCGAAGCGACTATCAGAAAAGACATCGACAAGATTTTTGAGATCCTGTATCCCAAAGCATCACTGCTCGAGCTCTCGACCAACGGCTACAACACCGAAAAGATCGTTGAGATCGCCAACAAATACCCCAACATCCTCATCCGCGTCAGCGTCGAGGGCCTCCCGAAAATCAACGATTCGAAACGCGGCCTGGTCAACGGCTTCGACCACGCCCTCCGCACCATTCTCGAGCTCAAAAAGACGAAATGCAAAAACATCGGTTTCTCGGTGGTCATCTCGCCCGACAACTATAAAGACCTCGTGCACCTCTATGAGCTGTGCGCCGCCCTCGGCGTCGAGCTCGGCAACTCGACGGTCCACAACTCATGGTATTTCCACAAGGACGACAACCAGATCGTCAGTGAGGACGCCCTCGCCCAGCACGAGCTATTCGTCAAAGCCCTCCTCACTTCGAAACGCCGCGGGCTGAAAAACCGTCTGAAGGACTACGGCCGCGCATTCTTCAACCGCTCGATCCACCGCCGTCTGCGCGGCGACGAAAGCGGCTACCGCCCCGCTTGCGGCGCCCTCACCGACTTCTTCTTCATCGACCCCTGGGGCAACGTCTCGCCCTGCAACGGCTCGGGCGAAGAATGGATCATCGGCAACATCAAGGAGCAGTCGTTTGAAGAGATCATGGCATCCGACAAGGCCAAAAAGGCGCTCGAAATGGTCAAGAACTGCAAGCGCAACTGCGCTTTCATCGTCACCGAACGCCACGACATGAAACGCCGCCCCTGGATCCCCATCAAGTGGATCATAAAAAACAAATGGCGCATCAGCCGCGGCAAAGACATCTGCTGGGATTAACCGACTCTAAATGCCGAAAAACGGAAGAAAAAAGCTGGCTGTAATCGGTATTCGCGGCTTCCCCGGCGTTCAGGGAGGCGTCGAGAGCCATTGCCTGCAGCTCATCCCGCGTCTGGCGGAAAAATACGACTGCACCGTCTACCGCCGCAAGCCCTACCTCACCGAGGCCTCCTCGATGCCCGACGCCCCTCGGGGCCTCCGGTTCGTCGACCTCCCCTCGACGCGCATCAGCGGCTTCGAATCCGTCTGGCACACCTTCATCAGCTGCCTCCATCTGATGCTTCACCGCGTCGACGTGGTCAACATCCACAACATCGGGCCCGGCATGTTCGCCCCCCTCATCCGCCTCATGGGCATGAAGGTGGTACTCACCTACCACAGCCCCAACTATGAGCACGCCAAATGGGGCCGGGTCTCGCGCATGATCCTCCGCCTGAGCGAGAAGATAGCGCTTGGATGCTCCAACCGCATCATCTTCGTCAGCCCTCTCCAGCGCGCCAAATATTCCGGGAAGGTCCTGGCCAAATCGTCGGCCATCGCCAACGGCATCAACCCCTTCACGCCCGGCACATCGACCGCATTCCTCGAGAAGCACGGTCTCACCCCCGGCAAATACATCCTCGCCGTAGGGCGCCTCACGCCCGAAAAAGGCTTCGACACACTGATTCAGGCCGTCAACGAAGCCTCTCACGATGACATAAAACTCGCCATAGCAGGAGCCGCCGACCACAACCCGGCCTATCTCGACAAGCTCAAAAGCCTCGACACGAAAGGCCGCACCGTGTTTACCGGCTACACCACCGGCGACGACCTCACCCAGCTCTACACCAACGCCGCCCTCTACGTCCTCTCCTCCCACAACGAAGGCTTCCCGATGGTGCTCCTCGAAGCCATGAGCCACGGCTTGCGGATTGTGAGC
>URWH01000049.1 GCA_900551515.1 uncultured Porphyromonadaceae bacterium | reverse complement strand
GCAAAGTTCGCCAGTAAAAAAACTTTGGCATAGGCGGCCTTTTTCGGACGGATACAAAAAACTTTGGCATAGGCGGCCTTTTTCGGACGGATACGTCTTGGGTGATTGGCGGCGGGCGATTGGCGGAGGGTGATAGGCGGCGCGGCGGGTGCGGGGCCTATATGACGAGGCATGGGCGCGCCGGAGGGCGGTCCATGCCTGGGTTTATGATCGTGGGGATATTATTCTGCGGTGGCTGCGGGCTGCTGGGCAGCGGGAGCGTTGGTGGCGGCGCCACCGTTGTAGTTGGTGCCTGCTACGGGACGCTCGTTAGCGGTGGCCTTAACGCGGGCGTGTGTCTCGATGGAGTCGGTCTGCGTGTAAGAGCAGAGGATGGCGAGGACGGCGATAGCGCCGGCAAGGCTCCAGGTGACTTTCTCGATGAAGTTGTTGGTGCGGCGTACGCCCATGATCTGGTTTGATCCGGCGAAGGTGGAGGAGAGGCCGCCGCCTTTGGATTTCTGAATGAGGACGATGCCGATGAGAAGTACGGCAGCGATAAGGGTGAGGATTACAAGAAGTGTAAACATATTGTTATTCTGTGTTTTTTAGCGGTGATTGCCTGATTGCATCTCCTTGACGAGCATAAGTTTCTTCAAAAAACGCAATTGGTCTGCAAAGTAAGCACTTTTTTTTGGAAAATTCAAACTTAACTGCGATATAATTTCGTAGGCCTTGTCGTAACGGTGCTGTCGGATGAATATTTTGGCCAGACTTTCGGTGAGCGGAGAGTCGGCATCGGGCATCGGGCGGGCGGGTTCGGCGGCGGCAGCGGCGGCTTCGCGCTGAGCCTCTTCGTGGGCTACGATATCGTTGTGGCCGGCAAGGAAGGCGTCGAGTAGAGCGTCCTGCTCCGAGACGGGGCCTTCAGGTGCGGGCGCGGCTTCGCGGGCGAGCACCTGCGAGTAGTCGGGCACGGGATTGAAGATGAGTTTTTCGAGGAGTTGCTGCTCGTGAGGGTCGGCCGTGCCGTATTGGTCGAGGAAAGTGTCGATTGCTTTTTCGGTTGATGGAGTCTCGGGCTCGGGTTCGGGAGGATAGAAAGATGCGAAGCGCTGCCCGTCGAGGTCGATGAGCTTCATGAGCGAAGCGCTGTCGGGAGCGTTGAGGGCCACGGCGGCGGAGAGCCTCGCCCGGTCGGCATCGCTGAGCTCAGCACCGGCATCACGCAGCAGCTGAGCTGCGGGAAGGGTGAAGAAGGGGTAGCGCGCGAGAATGGCGTCGACAAGCTGCAGGTGAGCGGCGGACAGCGGCGCACCCTGCCGGAGAAGAGCGGCATACTGACTGAGTGGCGATGTGGAATCCTGTTGTTGCATGGTTGAGTGTCGAAACCGGGAGAATGGTGATTACCAGTTGCCGAGAGTGGCGTTATAGATAAGCTGGACGAGCTCTTCGGATATTTCCTGACAGAGCTGATCCTGGACGTCAGTGAGCATCTGCGAGCTGTCGAAATCGCGGTAGGCGGTGAAAGTCTGGTCGACATCCTTGCCTTCGGCCTTGGTGTCGGTGTATTTCACGCGTACGCCGATGGTGAGCCTTGTGCGGGAAGCGTAGGCATCTTCGGTGACGGCCTGCGGGGTGAGATAGTATTGCGTGATCTCGCCTTCGATCTGGAGGTCGGAAGCGCCGTCGACGGTCTGCAGGCGCGTGTTGCGTGTTATATAGTTTATGAGTTCGTTTTCAAACGTCTGCTGCAGGGGGGGATATACGAGCGCGGCGCGGATGGGGAAATTGCTCACGTGGATCGTGTGGTAGATATTGTAGTCGAGCGGGGCGCCATTGAGCGTGAATGTGGGGATGCATCCGCCGAGGCTCAGCGAAGAGATGACGGTTGCCAGGATAGCCACATATTTAAACAGATGCTTCATGGATGCAAAGGTAGGCAGATTTTCGCAGACCTGCAAATAGAGTTGGAGGGGGGAGGAGGGTCGGACTTGTCGGACGGGTCCGAGGGATGAGGGGGGGGATCACTTAAGGATGCGCCATTCGCGAGGGTAGAGATTGTTGGCGCGCTGGCCGATGTTTTTCACGAATCCGAGGGGGAGCGGTGGGTGAGGAGGACGATGCCTCGGGGGGCTGACGACGGGAGCGTGACGGCCTGTGCGCGCAGATAATCGAGAGCCACGGGGGTGTCGACATCGATGTGCGGAAAGGCGTCGGGGCGCAGGGCCGTGCTCATGGCGAGAGCGTGGGATGGGACGAGGTCGCGGCCTTTGAGCGAGGCCACGGCGAGCTGCAGGACGTAAGGCGAGCCTTGACAGAGCGAAGAGAAGCGCGCGACGACCGTGCCGTCGGGGGCTGATGTCAACTCGACACCGTCGGCGTCAATGAGCCAGCGGCGCACCTCGTCGGGCACCTTGGCTTTGGCCGGCTGCCGTGAGCCGCGGTTTTTACGCGGCTGTCTTGCGGCAGGTAGCGGCTCGTCAGCGGCAGGTTTCCGGAGCACCGCCATGAAAAGGCCCTCGCCGCGCACGGCGCCGGGGATGAAACGGTAGGCCGGGAACGACTCGCGGATGGCAGGCAGGATACCCCAATGCGGGTCGACGGGAATCTCGACCGGCTCAGCGCCGTAACGGTCGATGAGATAGCGCACCATGTGCTCGTTTTCGTCGAGGTTGAAAGTGCATGTGCTGTAGATGAAAAAGCCGCCCGGCAGCAGAGCGGGCCAGAGAGTGTCGAGGATGTAGCGCTGACGGTCGGCGCACTGGCTGACGAGCTGAGGCGACCACTGCTCCACGGCTTTGGGGTCCTTGCGCATCATGCCCTCGCCCGAGCAAGGGACATCGGCGGCGATGATGTGGAAAGAGGCTCCGTCGGCCGCGAAACGGCTCACGTCGCCCTGCGTGACTACGGCTGGAGCGCCCCATTTGACGAGGTTTTCACGAAGTATGGCGGCACGGGAAGGCACATATTCGTTGGCGACAACGAGCGAGCCGGGAGGCAGGGCGGAGAGGGCGGCCGTGGTCTTGCCGCCGGGAGCAGCACATGCGTCGAGATATCGCACCGGCTGTCCGGAGGCGGTGAGATGCCTGACCGCGTGCGCTATGAACATTGATGAAGCGTCCTGCACATAATAGAACCCCTGATGCAGCGCGGGGTCGAGCGTGAACTGCGGTCGCGACGGCAGATAGCAGCCCTCCGGACACCAAGGCACCGTGTCGGCGCCATCGGGAGGGAGGGAGTGCTTGAGCCTGTTGTAGCGTACAGAAACGCTCGGCTCTTCGGCGAGCGCCTGAGGGAGCGCGTCGAGAGCCGGAACGCCGAGCCCCTCGAACCGGGCCATGAAACCTTCGGGAAGGAGCATTTTCAGAGAGGTCAGATGGAGAGGCGCCGCAGAGTTTCGATGAGGGTGCGGTTGATGGGCTTGTCGTTTTTGATGGCGCGGGTGAAGGGCACATAGACGATCTCGTCGTTGCGGATGCCCACCATCACGTTGCGCTGGTCGTCGAGCAGAGCGTCGATGGCAGCGGCACCCATGCGCGAAGCGAGGATGCGGTCGAAGGCCGTCGGCGAGCCGCCGCGCTGCAGGTGACCAAGGATGGATACGCGCACGTCGTAGCCGGGATATTCGTTTTTCACACGCTGAGCCATGCCCATGGCGCCGCCGGTGACGGGGCTTTCGGCCACGAGGACGATGGAAGAGTTTTTGCTCTTGCGGAAACCGTTCTGGATGAGTTCGGCCAACTGGTCGACTTCGGTGGATATCTCGGGGATGATGGCGGCTTCGGCACCGGAAGCGATGGCGCCGTTGAGAGCGAGGAAGCCGGCGTCGCGGCCCATCACCTCGATGAAGAAGAGGCGCTCGTGGCTGGTGGCGGTGTCGCGGATTTTGTCGACACACTGCATGATGGTGTTGAGCGCGGTGTCGTAGCCAATGGTTGAGTCGGTGCCGTAGAGGTCGTTGTCGATGGTACCGGGCAGGCCGATGATGGGGAAGTTGAACTCGTTGGCGAAAATGCGCGCGCCGGTGAGCGAACCGTCGCCGCCGATGACCACGAGGGCGTCGATTTCGTGGCGGCGGATATTATCGTAGGCGAGCTGGCGGCCCTCGGGAGTCTGGAATTCAGGACAGCGTGCAGTCTTGAGTATAGTGCCGCCCATCTGGATGATGTTGGACACATTCTGCGTTTTGAACTCGGTGATCTCGTCGGAGATAAGTCCGCGGTAGCCACGGTAGATGCCTTTGACTTTGAACCCGCTGAAGATAGCCGAACGGGTGACGGCGCGGATAGCGGCGTTCATGCCGGGGGCGTCGCCTCCGGAAGTGAGAATGCCGATGCATTTTATTTCTGACATGGTGGGGAAAGGATTAACGATTGAAACGCAAATTTAATGAGAATTTTCGGGTGATGCAAAAAAGAAATTCGGAAGGAGGTGGCGCAGAAGTGGACGAGGCGTGTCAGTCGGCAAAGCCGGTGACCACGGTTTTCGACTCGCCGCGCCAGGGAAGGGTGCCGTAGTAGCGGCGGTAGCGGAGGCGCACCGGTCGGCCAGTGGCCTGCAAAGCGCTCAGGCGCTCGGCTACGGCGGGGTCGCTGACGGTGACGGCCGACGGACGGGTATAGGGGGTGTCGTCGCGGCGGGTGGCGGAGGTTTCGGGGACGACGATTTCGGCCTCGTAGGTTTTGAAGAAGACGCCGCGCTTCTCGATGTG
This sequence comes from uncultured Porphyromonadaceae bacterium, assembly GCA_900551515.1. The sequence continues at coordinate 6,437 of URWH01000049.1, read as the reverse complement.
GGTGACGCACACTTCCATGACGGCATCGTCGACACACGGCGAGAGATAGCGGAAATAGGCTATGACCGCTGCGATGGCGAGGACTACAAGGCATCCGCAGCCGAGCGAACGGCGTCCGCGGCCGGTGAGCAGGCGGTTGTCGCCGTCGTGACGGGCGGTCGAAGCGGGGATGTCGGAGCGGCGCGGCGGGATGTCGTCGGCAAACGATATGGTCTCTCCGGCGCGCATAGGTCGGTCGGGGCGGTCGGTACGCTCCGACTCCGGCCGGCGGGGTGCCGTAGCGGGCTCTTTACGCTCCTGCGGGGCGGCGGATCCGGGCTCGGAGCCGTCGTCGAGGAAATAGTCGGGATAGTCGTCGTCGAGGAACATGCGGTTGAGGTGTCGTTGATTTATCTACGGGAGCGCCGGCGGTCGATGGCGATGCAGATGAATGTGAAGATGCCGAGGAGGATAAGGAGGAGCGTCTGCGCGCCCATCACGAGATTGGCAAATGAGGTGGCATAAGCCTCGGTGAGCTGCGGGATTCCGGTGGCGTAGATGCCGAGGCCGAAGATGATGGCGAGCTGCCAGGGACCGATACCGCCGTTGGAGGGGATGATCATGGAGATACTCGAAAGCACGAAGCACACCATGACGGCGGAGACGCCATCCTGAGCCACGACCTGTGCGGTGGCCGGGAAAGCGAAGAAAGCGACGTAGAGCTGCATGAAATAGCAACCCCAGATGCATACGGTGAGTATGAGCCATCGTAGCCGGCCGTGCATTGTGGCGATAGCGGCGAATCCGTGCCAGAGGCCGCGGCAGAAGCGGATAACGGCGGCTATGGGACGTGCGTTGCGGAAGCGGTAGATGAGCCATGCGGCGAGGGCGAAAGCGGCGATGCAGCCGACGTAGAGCCAGGGCGAGGAGAGGAGCGCGGTGAGCCGGGTGACGGTGGCGCTGTCGGCATTCTCGGTGACGAAGCGCACCAGCGGCTGTCCGGCGAAGATGAACGTGAGGAGCGTGATCAGCGCCACGGTGACCGTGTCGGCCAGACGGTCGGCCACCATAGAGCCAAAGACGGCATCGAAAGGCGCGTGCTGGCGCTGCGAGATGTAGCCGGTGCGCCACAGTTCGCCGAGGCGCGGGAAAACGAGGTTGACGGCATAGGTGCCGAAGATGCTGAGCACCACATAGAAGAGCGGCGGCCTGACGTCGATGGCCCGGAGCTGGATGCTCCAGCGCATGGCCCTGAAGATGTGGGAGAAGATGCTGATGACGAGGGCCAGGAGGATCCACCAGTAGTTGCAGTTGTGCGTGATGATGCTGATCATCTCGTGATAGTCGACATCGGAGAATAGCTTCCAGCAGAGGCCGACGGTGATGACCAGAGGCAGGAGGATCCTGAAGAGTATCGACCATACCCTGCGTCGCGGCGAGGGCGATCCGGCAGGCGCGGCGCCGCCGTTGCCGCTTGACTTATCTGTGGTGGATTCGGACATTCGGGTCGGGGTAAAACAGCTGATTGTTAGTTCTGCGGCAAAGGTAATAAATTGGCGCGGGAAAGCAGTGAGTTGTCCTTATTATGAAATGTTAAAAGAACGGCAGAGATATATCATAAGAGCCGGTTCGACAATAAATGTTAACGGCAGGGTCGCATAGTGCGGAATGATTTTTGGCCTGAGAGGAAGGAGTGTACTGGATGTACACGACTGACGAACAGGGCGAAAAGCGCCCGCAATATGCGATTCGATGTAATTTCGGCACGGCGGAATTTCGCCCTCTGTCAGGCCGTTGGGTGGTGGAACGCACAAACTCGTGGCTCGAAAACTATCGGCGATTGTGCCGTAACTATGAGCGCTATCTATCCCCGGCACGGGCAATGACTTATCTTGCCGCGATACTTTTCATGCTCCGATACTTCTGACCCTCACCAACATTATGCCATAGAAGATTTATTTGGCGGGACAAAAGCTACATTCGCCTCGGCCGTTAACACTTATTGCCGAACCGGCTCTTAACATGTCATTTTTCAAACATACGGGCTATTGAGCGCTTATCCTCACGCTCTTTGATGGCCTGGCGCTTATCATATTCCTTTTTACCGCGACCGATGCCGATAACCATTTTTGCCAAGCCTCGGTCGTTGATAAACACACGCAGAGGCACGATGGTCATACCGGTTTCTTTGCCGCATTTAGCCAGTCGCGCTATCTCTTTCTTGTTCAGAAGAAGCTTGCGGTCGCGGCGCTCGGCATGGTTATTGTATGTACCGTAGAAATATTCGGCAATGTACATGTTTTTTATCCACACACCGCCATTGGCAACATAGCAGAATGTGTCGACGAGGCTCCCTTTGCCCTGCCTTAACGATTTGATTTCGGTACCTGTAAGCACTATGCCGGCCGTGAAAGTTTCGGTTATGGCATAATCAAATGTCGCACGCCGGTTTTTTATATTGACTTCGGATTGTTTCATATTACAACGGACTGACTGATAACAGTCATGAAGGAAGAATGAGGTTGAAAAAATACTGTATGACATATGGTGGCACTACCACAGCAAACAGAGTGATCAACATGAATGTTCCAATGCCATTAAAACTTATATTAAGATATCGCAACCCGCGCCACAGGATATAAAAGACATATATCGGCAGAACCAGGACAAGAGCCATATCAACCGGCATCAGGTTCTGTATGAATCCGCAAAGTGCGAGCAGGCCGGTGCCGTAGATTATAAATGTATGGCATTTGGTCATGCTCAGCTCGCCATCGGTCACTCCGGGCAAGTAAAGGGTGAAGGCAAAAGTGGCGATAAAATATGTTACGAAATACTTTATGAAACTTATGACTACCTGCTGAATAAGCACGATGACCGAAATGTCGGGGTTGTAAATCAGGCGCACGAAGACCGACAGCGAGACGATGGCGACGAACGGGATGAGCCCCTTGACAAGGAGCTGACGCGCATCGAGGCCGTCAGCCGATATGTCCTCCCAGCCTTTTACGGGCGCGAGGACAAGCTGAATCATATCGCGAAGATAATATAAGAGTAACATATCGAGTGTCGCTGTGTGTAAACCGGATGCAAATATAGCTCATTTTTTCGATGCTTGCATCGTCGGAATCAATCTTTTTGATATTGCGTCAGAATGTGAAATGAAGAGCGATGCGAACGCCCCCTTTGGCTGATGACGCACGGCCTTCGCGATAAGTGAGGCGCCACACGTAGTCGACACGCAAAATCTTAAAGATATTGTCAATGCCGACCGATGCTTCGACATAAGGTTTAGCCGTCATCAACTCGGCGCGGGCACCGTCGGGGAAACGGAATTGCTCCGGATTGAGCTCGGGACGGTTCTTACGGCTGAGATGACCCCACAGCCCACGCACGGCGAAAACTTCACGGAGCTTGAGCTTACGCAAAAGCGGTATGTAATTGAAAATGGCACCGTTGGCCCAGTAAGTCAGGTCGAAATGGGCGTAGGAATCGTTGATAAATTCCATTGGATCCATCAGTGCGAAGCTCTCAGGCTGAATGGTATATGACAGGTTGGCGTTGGGGATCAGAAGGTTGGGATATGGGCTCTGTGTCCAGAGATGACCGCCTTTAACCATTGCGTCGAGATAGCCGAACGCTGAGAACCAGAAGCGCTGCGACAGGCTTAGCTCTGTGACACTTACGGCAAAACGGTTGCCGGCGAATCCTTTTGGAGCATATTTATGACTGAGCATGACCACCGGCTTTTCGGGCGCGATAGGGATACGGGCAGTTTTAGTCTGATAGAACTTTTCACCGGGAGCATAGCGTAAAGAGACCGACATCGACGTTATGTCGTAGTGACCGAATCGCTGACCGTTGCCGTCGATGAAGGGAGTGCAGGCCGAAGGCTCTTGCCGACAGTGTTCGATATCGGCATTCAGCGAAAAGTTGTTTTCCAGTTCAAGGATATATTCAAGTTTCTCAATCCGGCGATATGTCATCAGTCGGTCTTCGTGGCGCTTAAACGAAAGGAACATATTGTCAGGATTCGTAAAAGCGTAGTGCTGACCGAGCTGATCCATGTCGTAGGATGCCGTCAGGCGCAGGGCATGGATGGGGAATTCGCGCGGATGGTAACGCTTGTCGTGGAATGAATATTCGAGTTCGGCACCATATTTCCACCGGTGGTCGCGGAGGCCATAGGCCCCGTAGCCACGGGCGAAAAGACGCGGACTCAGATTGGCGGTGGTCATGCCGCCCAAACGGAAGCGGTAACCCTCAACGGAATTGTGGCTGACAGTGGTGTTGACAGGCCCGATGTCGAATTTGCTTTTTGACCCCGGGGCAGTATTGATGTAGCCGGTGGCGAAAAGTTTGACTACTTTTTCGGTCCAGTAATAGAACGGCACTTTGCGGATCTGTGCCGACATTGGACCGATCGCAGCTTCACCCCGGCGCAGCGGGATGTAGCGTCGTGAATCCCAGTAGATCGAATCGCGGTCGATGGCACCGGTATTTTTCATCGATTTGCCGGGAATTTCATAGACATACCACTCTTTATTCGGATCAAACGAATGATTGGAGTAGGCCGTGTTTCGTCGGAAATAGAGCCCTTGCGTGCCCGGCATAACCTGAACTTCAGCAATGAGGTCGTCGCGCATAAGCAACCGCGATCCGTCCGGCGCACGCTGAAATTCCTGATTTATGTAAATGTTTTTGATGAAATTGAGATTGATGTCGCGAGGCACATTCATCACCACCTTGCGGATGAACATGGTTGAATCGCCTTGCGGCACATAGATCTTGCCGGTGAAGCCGAATGACTGCGCGTTGTGGGGAACAAACGACAGCTCGATGCACTGTTCGCCGCCGACATCAACGGTGTCGGTGAGGTAAAACTTATAGAAATCGGGGGCCAGCCGGCCCAACGGGCTCACGAATTTATTGTGCAACAGATAAATATCGTTCTGGTAAAGATCTATATCATTGAAGAAATCCTCATAAAGGATGCGCATGTTTTCTTCGTCGAGGAAGTCGTCAAGTCCGCGCTGACTCACACCGTCGATAAACTCCTTCTCTGATTTAGGCTCCTTGCGGTAATAATTGGTGGAGAATTTCTCGCGCATGCTGATGTTGATGATCGGCGAGCCTGACACTTCCGACGTGTCGATGTATTCTTTCAGCAGTCCGAACTTCTTCAGAATGATGTTTTTATCGTTATCCGGGCTGATATCGTTGAGCGCAATGGTAATGCGCTCATATTTATCGAAGCTGTAGAAATCGTTGCGCCGCGGATCGTTCATGCCGCTGCGGTTGCGGATGCTGTTCACAAAATCGACAGCCGGATTGTTTTTCTTGCTGTATTTTTCCTTGCGCGGTCTGACTATCACCTCTTTAAGCTGCAATCCGTCGGGGGCTATGGGTATGATGAGCCGATTGCCTGAGCTTGCAGCAATTTTAGCAGTGGAATAGCCCATAGCCGTGACGATCAGCGAGTCACCGGGCTGCACGGACTTAATGGTGAACCGGCCTTTTTTGTCAGAAACCTTTCCCCTGCCCGATTTCATGAGCTTTACGGAAGCAAACGGCACCGGATCATTGGACGCGGAATCGACAACGACCCCGGACACGTCAAACCCGTTGGCGCCCTTAGCGAGCACTGACGACACAGCAATAGCTGCAACTATAAATACGGCTTTCAACAAATTACGGATCATGACTGGCGATTATCGTCGGCATCCGTCGGCTGACAGTTTTCGGAGCTGTCGGAATTTGCGGGAACAGCTTCGTCGTACTTCTCATACGCCTCCACTATTCGCTGGACAAGAGCGTGACGCACGATGTCTTTTTTGCAGAATTCCACCATCCCTATTCCATCGACGCCTTTCAGAACGCGAAGTGCATGCAGAAGGCCCGAGGTGGTGGAACGCGGTAGGTCGATCTGTGTGGCATCGCCCGTTACAATCATTTTGGCATTCATGCCAAGACGCGTGAGAAACATCTTAATCTGATGAGTAGTAGTATTCTGGGCTTCGTCGAGGACAATGATGGCATCGTTGAGGGTGCGTCCGCGCATGTAGGCGAGAGGCGCGACTTCGATCTGGCCCTTCTGCTGCAGCCGCATGAAGTCTTCCGGGCCGAACATATCCAGCAGTCCGTCAAAGAGAGGGCGAAGGTACGGATTGACCTTTTCCTGCAGATCGCCGGGAAGGAAGCCCAGCTTCTCACCGGCTTCGACCGCCGGACGGACGAGGATGATGCGCTGCACGTCATGATTTCTGAGCGCAAAGGCGGCGAGTGCGACAGCCAGATAGGTCTTGCCAGTCCCCGCGGGGCCGATGCCGAAGGTGATGGAATGGTGACGGATGGTATCGACGTAGATCTTCTGTCCCACAGTCCTTGGGCGCAGCGGTGCGCCCTGCTTGGTGAAATTGATGATGTCGTCTTCCATGTCTTCGAGCAGCTGCTCTTTG
>URWH01000048.1 GCA_900551515.1 uncultured Porphyromonadaceae bacterium | reverse complement strand
CATTACAGCACTATCCAAAAGCAAATTGCTAAATTTGCAGAAATATACACGCTTAATGACCTATGAAAATAGTAAATTTTGATGAAACTCCCTCTCTCGTGAGCCAATATATGGCCGAACTGCGCAATGTCGACGTGCAAACCGACATGCTCCGTTTCCGCCGCAACCTCGAACGGATTGGCGAGATCATGGCCTACGAGATAAGCAAGACCGTGAGCTATAAGGATGTCGACATCACCACGCCGCTCGACGTGGCACACTGCAAGGAAATAGACGAAAAGATCGTCCTCGCGACCATTTTCCGCGCCGGCATACCATTCCACAAAGGGTTTCTCGATTACTTCGACCACGCTCAAAACGCATTCGTGTCGGCCTACCGCAAATATAAAGAGAAAGAAAACTTCGATGTGTTCATCGAATACATAGCCTCGCCGAGCATCGAAGGCAAGACGCTCATAATCGCCGACCCGATGCTCGCCACCGGCGCCTCAATGGAGCTGAGCTACCGCGCCCTCCTCACCAAAGGCACACCGGCACACATCCACGTGGCCTCCGTCATAGCATCCAAAGTGGCCATCGACTATGTCAAGAAGACCTTCCCCGACGACCGCACCACCATCTGGGCCGGAGCCATCGACGACGAGATCAACTCCCACTCCTACATAGTGCCCGGCCTCGGCGACGCCGGCGACCTTGCCTACGGCATCAAAGAATAAACCATTTCCCTAACCGCCGAACAATCATCAGCAACCGTCATGAAAATAGCATTGATAGGCTACGGCAAGATGGGCCGTGCAATCGAGCAAACAGCGATCGCCCGCGGTCACGAGATAGTCTCCGTAATCGACATCGACAACCCCGGCGATTTCGATAGCGACGCCTTCCGCAGCGCCGATGTAGCCATCGAATTTACAACCCCCGCAAGCGCCTTCGACAACTATCTCAAAGCCTTTGCCCAGGGTGTGAAAGTGGTGTCCGGTTCCACCGGATGGACCGCCCGCATTGGCGAGATAGAGCAGCTGTGCCGCGACAAAGGAGCCACATTCTTCTGGACCTCCAACTTCAGCATCGGCGTCAACATCTTCTTTGCCCTCAACAAATATCTCGCCGCACTGATGGACGGCTTCCCGCAGTATCGTCCCGAGATGGAGGAGATCCACCACATCCACAAGCTCGACCATCCGAGCGGCACCGCCGTGAGCCTCGCCCGCGGTATCATCGACGAAAACAGCCGCGTCACGGCCTGGACCGAAGACAAGGATGCCGCCGACGGACAGCTCCGCATCGGCCATCAGCGCATAGGCGAAGTGCCCGGAACACACATCGTCAAATGGGACTCGCCCGTCGACTCCATCACCATCACTCACGAAGCCAAAAGCCGCCTCGGATTTGCCGAAGGCGCCGTCACCGCCGCCGAATGGGTAGCCACACAGCACGGCTTCCTCACGATGGATATGCTCATGCACCGCATCATCAAAAAATCGGCGCTGATCGACATTCTTAAATAAACCTCCACTCCCATCACCCTACCTCAACACTCTGTTGCGTTAAATGAATAACAATAATAGCCATAACGAAAATCCGCCGGCTCCGCTCGAAAACTTCAAGACCGATTTCATCCGCCGCGTCCGCGAGATCAAAAAGACCCGCTGGATACGTTTCGGCATCGTCACCGCCATCTTCCTGATATGGGTGGCTTGGCTGGGCAACTGGTGGGTGATCCTGCTCCTGCCCTTGCTCTTCGACATCTACATCACTGGCTACATCCCCTTCACCTGGTGGAAGAAAAGCGAGAACAAGACGGTCAGACTGGTGATGAGCTGGGTCGATGCCATCGTCTACGCTCTCATCCTCGTCTATTTCGTATTCTCGTTCATAGGGCAGAACTATCAGATACCCTCCTCATCGCTCGAGAAAACGCTCATGACGGGCGACTATCTGTGGGTCAACAAGATGTCCTACGGTCCGCGTGTGCCAATGACCCCGATCCATTTCCCGCTGGTGCAGAACACCCTGCCTTTCTTCAACACCAAGAGCTACACCGAATGGCCGCAGATCGACTACCACCGTCTCGCGGGTTTCGGCAAAGTGCAGGCCGGCGATATCGTAGTGTTCAATTTCCCCGCCGGCGACACCATCGCCGTCAACGCGCAGAATCCCGATTACTACACCCTCAAACGCTACTGGGGCGACCAGATGATCAGCAACAATCCCGCCGCCTACAACATATGGCAGAGCCTCAGTGAGGAAGAAGCCGAGCGCTACCGCAACGAGCTCGGCCGTCAGGTGATCGTCGACAACCCCGACCAGTTCGGCCAGGTGATGTACCGCCCCGTCGACCGCCGCGAAAACTATGTAAAACGTGCCGTAGGCCTTCCCGGCGAAACGCTGAAAATCACCGACGGACAGATATACATCGACGGCAAACGCCAGCCGTGGCCCGAAAACGCGCAGTTCAACTATATTTTCCAGACCTCATCGCCCGTCACCGACGAGCAGTGGGAAGAGCTGGAGATGTCGGTTGAAGGACGCAACATCATGGCGCTCGACAACAGCAGCGAAACCAAGCGACTCGTCGAGCAGATGCGGGCCAAAGACTTCAGCATCGAACCGGGCCGAGAACTCTACCTCTATTGCTCACCGATGACCAACGCGATGCTCGCACAGCTCAAAAAGATGCCCTCGCTCATTGCCGTGATGCGGCAGCCCGCTCCCGATGGCGAATACCTATTCCCCGACCGCATCAGTGCACAGTGGACCCGCGCCGACTACGGCCCCGTCATGATACCCCGCAAGGGCCAGACCATCAGCATCAACGCCAAAAACTGGCCTATGTATGAGCGCGTGATACGCAACTACGAGAATCATCCCGACTCCTATATCAGAAACGGAAAAGTCTACATCGACGGAAAGCCGACCGACAGCTACACATTCGCCATGGACTACTACTTCATGATGGGCGACAACCGCGACAACTCGCTCGACTCCCGCTACTGGGGCTTCGTGCCCGAAGATCACATCGTCGGCAAACCGATGCGCGTGCTCATATCTTTCGACAAAGACAAGAGCCTCTTCAACGGAGGCATCCGCTGGAACCGCATTCTCAAAGATGCCAATCCCGGATTCTGACCATGCCCACGCTTCCCGCCATCACCCTGCCCCCGCAATTTCTCGGCTCCACGGCCTACTATGCTCTCATAGATGCCGCCGGTGAGGTCACCGTCGACCTCTCGCTGCCTTTCGACAAACGGTTCAAGAGCATCCACCGCTGCACCATCGACGGCGCAAACGGTCCGGAAACGCTCACCGTTCCCATCGGCAAGCCGCAAAGCATGCGCTCGGCGCTATGGTCCGACATTGTAGTGTCGGCTCACGGAAGCTGGTGGAACGAGCTGCTCACGGCGCTCCACTCGGCCTACGGCCGCACACCATATTTCGAATTCTACATCGACCTCTTCGAGCCGCTCATCTCAAAGGACACACCCGGCATGACCATCACCGGACTCGACCGCGCCCTCGACACCCTGCTGCGACGGCTCCTTCAAATCGACACCCCGGTCACATACAACGAAGATGCCGCGAAAAATGCATTTCGCGGCTCTCAGAAAGATTTTATCACAATGCTGGATAATTCCACCGCAGCGGTGGAATATTATCAGGTGCGGGCTTTAAAACACGGTTTCCGACCTTATCTCTCGGCCGTCGACCTCCTCTTCAACATGGGTCCCGAATCCCCCTTCATCCTCCGCCAAATGCTCCCGCCCCACTAATCCACAATCCAGCATTGTGAATTGTGAATTGAATCAGAGCATCGACAGCGCACGCAGCTGCTCGAGCACATCGAGGCGTGTCATAGTGCGGCGCGCACGCAGCGTACGGGCAAAATCGCGGGCCACGTCCTGCACACCGTGATGGCCGAACACGCGCGACAGATAGCTGTAGTTCTTGTTGAACAGGCGCGTCGTCTCGTCTTCCTCAAGCGCGCAGTTGTCGCGACCTTCCTCCACCATCATTTCGCGGAGATAATCGGCCATATCGGATTCCACAGCGCGTTTTTCGAGAATCATGCGACGGCACATCACATTGCCGATAGCAAGAGCCATGGCGAGATTGAAATTCTTCAGCATCTGATTCCAGGCATTTTTGGCCGAGAAACCGGGATTGCCATTGAAATAGAAATCGCCTGTAAACTGCATGGCAGCCCCGGGCTCCGCATCCATATCCACACCGGCGAGCATCTCCTCACCGTCGAAAATCACCACAGCCATAGCCATGCCTGTGATACCATAGCATTTATCGTCTTCGTTTCTGTAACTTAATCGCTGTTTCATTTTTCGTTTATGTTTCGATGCCTTGCCGTAGCCGGCCGTCTATGTTTTAACAAATAAAATCGTGTTTAGTTGATAACCATAATCTTCGCGACTGCTGCCGATGATGATCCGGTGGCATTCTGCGACACCATCACATAATAAACACCGCTGCGCACGCGCGATCCCGAAGCGTTGCTCACGTTCCACACGAAACGTCCGCCTTCCGACCGTCCCTGATAGACAACCGCACCTGAGGCATCGGTTATCTTCACAAGCGACTTGTCCATAAGGCCGGTGATGTTCACCTCGCCGTGATAGTCCGGTCGCACCGGATTGGGATAGATGAATATGTCGGAATAATCGCTGCGCGCCGGCGTAGCGTCCGAGACGTAGCTCTGCAGACCGGCGTCGGTGCCTATGAACACCATGCCTGACTGCTGATCGACATACACGCAGTTGACTTTGTCGGAAAGCAGCGGCGAATTGTCGGTGGTGTAGTTGGCCAGAATCTCATTGCCAGAGGGCGACACCAGGAACAGGCCCGAGCCATAAGTGGCGATCCACTTACGGTTGGCCGCATCGACCGCTATATCCATCACCAGATCGGTGCCGAGAAGATAATCGGCAAGGTTCGAACCGTCGTTGCGAGGCACCTTGATGTGCGTCACACGCATGTTGGGGTTGAGGGCGTTGGAGGGTGAGGATATTTCATAGATGCCCTCATTGGTCCCGAACCACACTTTGCCGTCGAGATCCTCGCATACGGCCGAATGAAATTTCGGTGCCACCTCGTTGCCGTCCTGGTCGGTCCATTTTTCCCACAGATGCATGCGGTCGTCAGTGAAGTCGTTGAGCGTGCCGCGCGTGTCGTAGGCCAGCGTTATGTCACCGCCGGTGTAGCACATAAACACCATGTTGGATTTCTTGCATTGAAGAATACGCGTGTCCATGCCGCCCCAGCAGTCGATGCTCGTCAGGTCGGGAACTATCCAGTCGGATATGGCCACATCCTTCGGATCGAGCTTCGTCTTGGCGGCCGGCAGGATCATCACCGGATCACGCTGATATAAATGATCACCTATTCCGTTGTTGGTCATGGTCCACATATTGCCTGCCTTGTCCATCGAAACTCCATAGACGATGGCGCGGCCATCGACCAGCTGGTTAGGCGAGTTGGTCTCGTCGTAGCGGCCCACATATTCGTTGTTGACTATCTTATAGATACCGTCATCAGCCGTCGATAAAAAGTAGACCGACTGATCGTTTGGATCCTCCGCGATTGAAGTGGGCGAGATAGCATATTTGCCTAAAAAACGCTGCTCGTTGGCAATCATCGGCGTCTTGGCCTCGATAGGGTAAGGCGTGCGGTCGGTGAACGACATGTCGTCAAGATTTATCATGCAGCCTGTCTGCGCGTTTTCAAGACCGCGCGTGCTGCCGCCGAAACGATAGGCTGTGATACCGCTGTTCTGAGCATAAAGCCTGCGCCCGTCGACCGACGGATAGAAATATCTCACCTTGCTCACCGTAAAAGCATCGGGTTTGAAACGGTCCATCAGCACCGTCACGCCACCGGCGTCATCGAATGAATGGTGGGCCAGTCCCTCCTTGTTCAGCGACCACACCGAACCGGCACCGCTGCACGTACCTATACGGCTGTCGGCCATATCGTCGGGCAGGTCGGCAAGCTTCACTTCCTTGCTGTCGGCGGAAACGGTATAGAGTGTTCCGTCGGTGACATAGAAAGTCTCGCCGTCGGGTCCGTGTGAGAGATAAGGCGGAAGGACGCTGCACGGAGAAGCGAATGTGTTCCATCCGGCCATATTATTGTTCTCAAAATTAATTTTATGCTCGGCCAGAGGATACTGTGTGTGCTTGAGCTGCACAAGCATCGTGTTTTCGCCGGTAGCGAATATTTCTACCGGGGCGTTGTGGGTGTAAAGCCGGGTGAAATTATCAAACTTGTTGATGTTTGAGTTTTTATATATCCAGTAAAAATAATCTTCGCAATGGATCACAAGACGATCGCCCATAACTGTCACGGCATTTATATTTTTATTATATATGCCCGACGTGACCACCTCGGCGCGCTTCTCATTGTATTTGACCAGGCCGAAAGAGGTGGCGAGATAGAAAAAGTCGCCGTCGAAGGACACCGCATTGATTGTGAGCGGCGGCACAAGATTAGAATCGCATATGTCGGACAGGTTCACCACATGGCCGTCGTCGTAGAGCAGATCTATATTTCCCGACTCATAGGCAATCAGCAGATAATGGCCGTCGAAGTTATAGAAAATATTGATTATATTTCTATCATTCAGCTTATTACCGCCGTTATATGCATAGTTTTCATCTGTTTTCTTATTATAGGAAAACAGATTGCCACCCGTGGTATAATAGACCATATCTTCCGTTTCAATCACCTTTTGCGGCGGATTGGCATAGGTCGGGTAAACTTTCCATGATCCGATAGCTTGCCCGGTGTCGGCGGCCATAGAAACTGCCGGCAGCGAGATCATCATGAAAAGGGAGAGAAGGAGTTTTTTTATCAGCATTTTTTTTTTCTTTGCTTTTTATATAATCGATTAACAGAGCCATGGCGCGGCCGCGGTGGCTTATGGCATTTTTTTCATCGGCCGTCATCTCGGCAAAAGTGCGGTCGCACCCCTCGGGACGGAACACCGGATCATAGCCGAAGCCGTCGCTGCCCGACGGTGTGCGCGTGATTTCACCTTCCACCGTGCCTTCAAACAATTTGATGTCCTGCCCTTCGGTGTGTGCGATGACGGTGGTGAACCGTGCCGTGCGGCAGTCGGCATTCTCCATGTTTTTCAGCAACAGAACCATATTGGCCGCCGAATCGTGCTGCGGACCGGCATAGCGGGCCGAATAGACGCCGGGGGCGCCGTCGAGAGCATCCACAATCAGCCCGGTATCGTCGGCGAAACAGTCATAGCCATAGCGCTCCTTCACAAAGCGTGCCTTCTGACACGCATTTCCGCTGAGCGTGTCGGCGGTCTCCGGTATATCCTCATGACAATTGATGTCGGCAAGCGACAGGATGTTCCATTCGTCGCCGATGATTTCACGGATTTCCGATAACTTATGCGCGTTGTTTGTAGCGAATACTATGCTCTTTTTCTGTTCCATATGAAGATATTTAGAAGCTGTTTTGAAATTTTTTCAAGGAGTTTTGAGAAATCCTTATAAAATTTTTTTCGTAAAATTTCAAAACAGCTTCTTAAGTTTGGCATTTTCGATATGAAAATGCCAAACCAATCATATTATATAACGCAATGCGACACTTTATATTATGCCACTACGATATTCACTATCTTTCCGGGCACAACTATTATCTTTTTGATAGTCTTGCCTTCGAGCCATTTCTGCGCTCCTTCGTGTGAGAGGGCGGTTTTCTCCACCTCGTCGCGCGGCATATCTGCCGGCACCTCAATGTTGAAGCGGGCCTTGCCGTTGAACGACACCGCATAGGTCACGCTGTCTTCTTTCAGGCATGATTCGTCGTAGTCGGGCCATTGGGCATCGCACACGGTCGTTTCGTTGCCGAGCGCATGCCACAGCTCTTCGGCGATGTGCGGAGCGAAGGGCGTCAGCACCACAAGCAGCTTGGAAAGCACCTCACGATTGTGGCATTTAAGCTGAGTCAGCTCGTTGACACATATCATGAATGCAGCCACCGAAGTGTTGAAAGAAAATGCTTCGATATCGGCGCTCACCTTTTTGATGAGTTTGTTGATCGATTTCTGCTCTTCCTTTGTCGGAGTGCCTTCGGTCACAAGCCACTGGTCGCCCTTATAGAAAAGGCCCCAGAGTTTTTTAAGGAAGCGGTTCACGCCGTCGATGCCGTTTGTGTCCCACGGTTTGCTCTGTTCGAGCGGACCGAGGAACATTTCATAGAGGCGCAGAGTGTCGGCGCCGTAACGCTCAACTATGTCGTCGGGGTTGACCACGTTGAACATCGATTTCGACATTTTCTCCACGGCATAGCCGCACACATATTTGCCATCCTCGAGCACAAATTCGGCATCGGCAAAATCCGGACGCCATGCGCGGAAACGGTCAGTGTCGAGTATATCGTTGCTCACCATGTTGATGTCGACGCGGATAGGTGTCACATCATATTGATTGCGCAGATTGTAGCTTACGAAGGTGTTGGTGTCCTTGATTCTGTACACAAAGTTTGTGCGGCCCTGTATCATGCCCTGGTTGATGAGCTTTTTAAACGGCTCATCCTCGCACACCAGGCCGAGATCATAGAGGAATTTGTTCCAGAAACGACTGTAGATAAGGTGTCCCGTGGCATGTTCGGTACCGCCTATATACAGATCTACATTGCGCCAGTAGTCGTCGGCCTCTTTCGATACGAGTGCTTCATTGTTGTGCGGATCCATATAGCGCAGATAGTAGGCCGACGAGCCTGCGAAACCGGGCATCGTGTTCAGTTCAAGCGGATAGCCTTCGGGCGATGTCCAGTTTTTTGCACGTCCCAGCGGCGGCTCACCGCTTTCCGTAGGCAGATATTTGTCAACTTCGGGCAGATGCAGCGGCAGCTGATCGTCGGACAGCGTGTAAGGCACACCGTCTTTATAATATACCGGGAACGGCTCGCCCCAGTAACGCTGGCGGCTGAAGATGGCGTCGCGCAGACGGTAATTCACCTTCACGCGCCCTATGCCTTTCTCTTCAATAAATCTTTTTGTTTTAGCGATGGCATCTTTCACTTCGAGTCCGTTGAGGTCGAGTTCCGGTCCGCACGAATTTATCATGCGGCCGCTCTTGGCGTCGAAGCTCTGCTCGCTGACATCGGCACCTTCGATAAGCGGAATGACCGGCAGATCGAAATGACGTGCGAAAGCATAGTCGCGGCTGTCGTGAGCCGGCACGGCCATGATAGCTCCGGTGCCATAACCGGCGAGCACATAGTCGCTCACCCACACCGGTATTTTCTTGCCCGACAGAGGATTTATGGCATAGGAGCCCGTAAAAACGCCCGTCACTTTCTTGTCTATCATCCTTTCGCGCTCCGTCTTGCTCTTTATGCTCTCACGATAAGCTTTTACGGCTTCACGCTGATCATCAGTAGTGATGATATCCACATAATCGCTTTCGGGAGCGAGCACCATGAACGTTACGCCGAAAACGGTGTCAGCGCGTGTGGTGAATATTTCAAGCTCTACATCGCTGCCGTCGATGGCAAAACGCATTTCAGCACCCTCCGAACGGCCTATCCAGTTGCGCTGCGTTTCTTTCAGCGATTCCGTCCAGTCGATTCTGTCGAGTCCCTCGAGCAGACGGGGTGCATAAGCCGACACTCGCAGACACCACTGATACATCACTTTCTGCTCTACCGGATAGCCTCCGCGCACCGACACACCTTCGCTCACCTCGTCGTTGGCAAGCACCGTGCCGAGTTTCGGACACCAGTTGACCATCGTGTTGCCGAGATAAGCGATGCGATAATTCATCAGCGTGTCGCTCTTCTGCTTTTCATCCATGGCATTCCATTCGGCAGCCGTGAATTGCATATCTTCATCGGTGGCTGCGGCATGAATGCCTTCCGTGCCGTGAGCCTCAAAATGCTTTACAAGATCACCTATGGGCATAGCGCGGTTGAGAGCCGTATCGTAATAGTGGCCGAACATGCGTATGAACGCCCACTGAGTCCACTTGTAGTATTCCGGATCGCACGTTTTTATCTCTCTGTCCCAGTCGTAGCAGAAGCCTATTTTGTCGAGCTGGCTGCGATAGCGCTCCGTGTTGACCTTAGTGGTTATTTCTGGATGCTGACCTGTCTGGATGGCATATTGTTCTGCCGGCAGTCCGTAGGCGTCGTAGCCCATCGGATGGAGCACGTTGAAGCCTTTCAGACGTTTGTAGCGCGAAAATATATCCGAGGCTATGTAACCGAGCGGATGTCCTACATGCAGTCCCGCTCCCGAAGGGTAGGGAAACATGTCAAGCACATAGAATTTTGGCTTTGTGCTGTCGATCTCCGTTTTGTAAATCTTATTATCCTTCCAGTACTGTTGCCAGCGTTGTTCGATATCTTTATGTCTGTATTCCATATATTATATATATAATGTATATGAGATTGTCACTTATTTATGTTTTTTGAAAGCTCGAGCATGCGCTCAATAGGCCGGCGCGCTTTATCGGCCAGCTCCTTGTCCACCTCGATAACAGGCAGCTCATACAGCAGGCTGTTGTAGAGTTTCTGCAGAGTGTTGAGCTTCATGAACGAACATTTATTGCATGCGCATGTGCTGTCGGCCGGCGGTGCGGCTATGAAAGTTTTCTCAGGGCATTTTTTCTGCATCTCATGGAGGATGCCGCTTTCGGTAGCCACAATGAATTCTTTGGCGTCGTTCTCAATGGCATATTTCAAAAGCACTGCCGTAGACCCTACCTTGTCGGCCATGATCTGCAACGGTTTCTTGCATTCGGGATGCACGAGCAGCTTTGCCTGCGGATGTTCCTTCTTCAGCTCGTTGATCTTTTCAATCGAAAATTGCTCGTGGACATGGCAGGCGCCGTCCCACAGCACCATGCTGCGTCCCGTTATAGAATTTATATATGAGCCGAGATTGCGGTCGGGACCGAATATGATTTTTTCATCAGCGGGGAAACTGTCTACAACAGCCTTCGCATTGCCGGAGGTGACAACGACATCGGTGAGAGCTTTCACCTCAGCCGTGGTGTTGACATAGCTTATCACCGTGTGACCGGGATGTGCCTCTATGAATTCTGCAAACTCCCGGGAGGGACAGCTGTCGGCCAGCGAGCAGCCCGCATTGACGTCCGGCACTATCACTTTCTTGTCCGGACACAGTATCTTGCAGGTCTCACCCATGAAATGAACGCCGCACAGCACGATGATGTCGGCATCAACTTTTTCGGCAATCTGAGCCAGTGCCAGCGAATCGCCTATATAATCGGCCACATCCTGGATCTCTCCTTTCTGATAGTAGTGGGCCATGACAACCGCGTTTTTCTCCTTCTTCAGTCTTTCAATCTCCTTCTTGAGATCGAGAGCGGAATCCACGGGGGCATCGACGAAACCTTTGTCTACATTCATTTCTTTATATTTTATATTTTAAATT
>URWH01000047.1 GCA_900551515.1 uncultured Porphyromonadaceae bacterium | reverse complement strand
TCGGGCGCAGTACGGGCGGCAATTGGTTTCAACTGCCCCTCTCCGTCGCCGCCGTTACTGCGGGAGGGGCCGGCTGGTTGGCATATCTTCGCGAGTGTCAGCTCCACGAGGAACTGCTTGTTGGAGGCCACGCGGAAGTTGAGGTCGGCGTCGTTGCACAGGCACATGGCGCGGTACAGGAAGCCGGGATCGCACTTGGCGGCGCGGGCCGCAAGGTCGGAGCGCACCTGGTCGCCCGCTTCGATCAGCGGCAGAGTGGCCGGATCGCGCGCCACCATCAGGTCGCGGAGATAGCCGGCAAGGCCGTTAATGAAGAATTGCGAGTCGAAGCCGTTGTCGCGGATCTCTTTGTAGATGGTCCATGTGGTGAGCACATCGCCCGCCAGAAAGGCGTCGAGCAGCCGGTGATAGTAGTCGTAGTCGAGCACGTTGAGGTTGTCGATGGCCGACTGATAGGTGATGTGGCCCCCCGACGACGCTGCCACCTGGTCGAAGATCGAGAGGGCGTCGCGCATGGCGCCGTCGGCTTTCGAGGCTATCACCCCGAGGGCGGCCGGTTCGGCCGTGATACCCTCCTGCGAGGCCACGTAGCTCAGATGGTCGATCATGTCCTGGATGGTGATGCGGTGGAAGTCGTAGATCTGGCACCGCGACAGGATCGTGGGGATGATCTTGTGTTTCTCGGTGGTGGCGAGGATGAACACTACATACGACGGCGGCTCTTCCAGCGTCTTCAGAAAGGCGTTGAAGGCCTGCGAGGAGAGCATGTGCACCTCATCGACTATAAACACGCGGTAGCGTCCCATCGACGGTGGCACCTGCACTTGCTCGATGAGCGTGCGCATATCTTCGACGCCGTTGTTCGACGCGGCGTCGAGCTCCACGATGTTCATCGAGGTGCCGGCGTTGAAAGCCCGGCACGATTCACATTCGTTGCAGGCTTCGCCTTCCGGGGTGAGATGCTCGCAGTTGATCGTCTTTGCGAAGATGCGCGCACACGAGGTCTTGCCCACGCCGCGCGAGCCGCAGAAGAGATATGAATGGGCCAGTCGTCCCGTGGCCACAGCGTTTTTCAGCGTGGTGGTCAGCGCTTTCTGACCCACAACGGAGGCAAACGTGGCCGGACGGTATTTTCTGGCGGAAACGAGATATTTCTCCATAAAAATAGGTTGCGGAAGTTTTCGTCAAATTTAGCAATTATCCTCCAACATTGCAACTGTGCACCCGCTCACGCTCACTGTTTTTATCGACAAAATCTCGACAATCCCCGACATTGCTGCCCTTCGCTGCGGTTTTTGCCCGCTCCGGCGCGGTTATCTCGCAGAAATTAACTATTTTTGCCGTAATTTCCCGTGACTACGCATGCCGTGGTTCGTGCAATGATATGACTGTCAACAGATGAATCTGATATATAACGCTGCTGTCAACACGATGAACTCTTTCGTGGGCATATATGGTAAATGCCTGCGGGAGAAGAGTCAGCGTAAGTTTTCGCGCTTTGTCAAAGGCCAGCGTGGCCTCATGGCGCAGATACACGAGGCTATGGCCTCGGCCGACCGCTCGGTGCCGACGATATGGTTTCACGCCGCCTCGCTGGGCGAATACGGAATTGCACGTCCGCTCATCGGCGAGCTGAAGAAACGCGGCCGATGCAACGTGGTGATGACATTCTTCTCTCCATCGGGCTATGAAGCGCTGCGCGACCGCCATCCCGACATCGACTATCTATTCTATCTCCCGCTCGATACCCGCCGCAATGCACGCGATTTTGTGGAGACTGTCCGCCCCGACCGTGCGGTTTTCATGGTGTCGGAATATTGGCCCAACTATCTGCAGCAGCTGAAATTTGCCGGCGTGCCCACGTTCCTCGTCTCGGCCATCATACGCGACAACTCGCAGTTTTTCAAATGGTATGGCAAGACCTACCGCAATGCGCTATCCACTTTCCGCCACATCTTTGTGCTCAACAATCAGTCGCGCTTCAATCTCAGTATGCTCGGCTTCAATGATGTGACCATCAGCGGTGACGCCCTTTTCGACAATGCCTCGCTGGTGGCCCGCACGCCCTGGACCGATGACGTGATCGGGCGTTTTGCCGACGGCTGCAAGGTGTTCATCGCCGGCAGCGTCAACGATTATCACGACCGCGAGATGGTGGCGGAGCTGATCCGCCGCAACCCGGACGTGAAATTCATCGTCGTGCCTCACGACGTTTCCGAAAACGAGGTGACCCGGGTGCGCGATGCTATAGCCGGCTCGTCGGTGCTTTATTCTCAGTGCGATGCCACTACGGATTTCTCCGGCGTACAGACGCTCATCGTCGACTGCATGGGCAAGCTGGCCTATATCTACCGCTACGGCACTTGGGCTTATGTGGGCGGCGGCTTCACGCCGTTGCTCCACAGCGTCATAGAGGCTACCGTCTACGGCCTGCCCGTGAGCTTCGGCCCCCGCATCGAGCGTAAGGTGACCCCGCAGCAGCTCGCCGAGTGCGGCATAGGGCAGGTGGTGAACAACGCCGGCGAGCTTTGCGACTGGTTTGCCCCGCTGAAGGACGACGATCAGCGCCTCGGGGAGATACGCCGCACTGCCGCTCGATATGTGGCCGAAAACCGCGGCGCCACCGACAATATAATCACGACAATCACCAAAGGATTATGGGCGAACGACTGAAATACGGTTTCTACATGGCTCTGGTAAAGCCGCTTTCGTGGCTTCCGCTCTGGATGCTCTACGGCGTGAGCGATGTGTTGAGATTCGTTATCAGCAATTGCATGCACTACCGCCGCAAGGTGATCCGTGATAATCTCTCGTCATGCTATCCCGAAAAATCCCGGAAGGAGCTGCGGCAGATCGAACGTGAATTCTATAAACAGTTCTGCGACAATATCGTAGAGACAATAAAACTGCTCAATATCTCCGACCGCACGATGCGCCGCCGCCTCGAGGTGCGCGATGCCGCGCTGGTGGAGCAGGCGGCCGACGAAGGCAAGCCGGTGATTCTCTATCTCGGACATTACTGCAACTGGGAGTGGGTGCCCGCCATCACGCTCTATTACGACCGTCCGAAGGTGTCGGCACAACTCTATAAACCGTTGCACGACAGGGCTTTCGACAAACTGATGCTCAAAGTGCGCTCGCGCTTCGGCTCGGTGTCGATCGACAAAAACCGCGCTTTCCGCGAGATGCTCCGCCTCAAACGCGACGTGGGCCCGTTCATCACCGGCTTTATCTCCGACCACCGCACGAGCTGGCAGGAGACGAATCATCACGCCATGTTCCTGCGCCACCGCACATGGTTCTATCCCGGCGGCGAGGAGATAGGCAACCGCATCGGCGCCGCTTATCTCTATCTCGACGTGGAGAAACTCGGCCGCGGCCGCTATCGCTTCACATTCAAGCCGATAGTGCCCGACGACAACAATGAAGACTATCCCGTGACACGAAAATATCTCGAAATGATGCAGGCTACCATCGACCGCGCCCCGGCCTACTGGCTCTGGTCGCACCGCCGCTGGCCCGGAACGCCCGCTCCGGCCGTCACGGATCAGAATACCGACAGTTAACAAGATCTGAATATATAAAAAACACTGAAACCATAATGAAAATTATTTGTGTGATTCCGGCACGTGCCGAATCGACCCGTTTTTTTGAGAAACCTCTCGCTCTTATCTGTGGCAAGCCCATGATCCAGTGGGTGTGGGAACATTGCATGGAAGTGGAAATGTTCGATAAGGTTTATGTGGCCACCGACAGCGACAAGATACGTTCGGCCGCCGAAAGCTTCGGCGCCGAAGTGGTGATGACACGCAGCGACCACGACACCGCCACCGAGCGCCTCTATGAAGTGTCGACGCGCATACAGGCCGATCTCTATGTGATGGTCAATGGCGACGAACCGCTCCTCACCAAGGAAGCCATCGTGCAGTGCGTGCCCGACGGTCTCAAGCCCGGCGATTTCTTCGTGTCAAACCTCATGACCGATTTCTCCAACCCCGTGGAAGTGGTCGACGCCACCAACCTCAAGATCGTCACCGCTGCCGACGACCGCTGCCTCTTCATCTCGCGCAGCCCGATCCCTTACCCCAAAGGTGCAATGGACTATGTGTTCCACAAGTTTGTCGGCGTGGGCGCGTTCACCCGCAAGGCTCTCGATTTCTATCACAACACGCCGCGAGGCCCCATCGAGAAGATCGAAGAAAACGATTCGTTCCGCTTCCTCGAAAACCACATGCCTATCTATTATTACAACTGCCACTGCAAATCCCTCTCGGTCGACAACCGCAAGGATATCGCCGGCGTTGAGGCTTACCTGAAATCGAGATAATCCGGGGCTGCGCATGAAGAAGATGCTGATAATCAGGCTTTCGGCTCTCGGCGATGTGGCCATGACCATACCCGCCGTCTACAGCCTCGCCCGTCAGTATCCCTCCCTGCACATCGACGTGGTCACACGCCCGTTCTTTGCCCGGCTCTTCATCAACCGTCCCGACAACATCAGCATCGTCACCGCCGACCTCACCGGTAGGCACAAGGGCGCTGCCGGAATGGCGCGACTCATGCGGGAGCTGTCGAAACTGCGTCCCGATTGCGTGGCCGACCTCCACAACGTGCTGCGATCGTGGGAGATAGACGCCTGGATGCGAATCCGTGGCGTTCGCGTGGCCATGGTCGACAAAAACCGCCGCAGCCGCCGCAAGCTGTTCACCGACAAGCAGCCGCAGCGCAATTTCGTCGACCGCTATGCCGACGTGTTCGCGCGTCTCGGCTATCCGATAAAGCAGGATTTCCGCTCGATCTTCGACGGTGAGCATCCCGCGCAGCCTCCCTTCGAGCCTGCGCAGCCCGCTGTCGGGGTGGCGCCGTTCGCGCGGTATTACAACAAGACCTATCCGCCCGAAATGATGCGCCACGTCGTGGAGCTGCTCTGCCGCTCCGGCGCGAAGGTGTATCTCTTCGGCGGTCGCGGCCGCGAAGCCGACGAGCTTCAGGCGTGGGCCAACGGTATCGCGGGCTGCACATCGGTGGCCGGGCAGTATCCCATCGATCAGGAGCTGGCTCTGATGAGCCGCATGCGCGTGATGGTGAGCATGGACTCGGCCAACCAGCATCTGGCCTCTCTTGCCGGCACCCCCGTGGTGAGCGTATGGGGCAGCACCACCCCCGCCTGCGGTTTCTCCGGCTACGGCCAGAGCGCCGACAACGCCGTGGTGCTCAACCTCCCATGCCAGCCATGCTCGGTAGCCGGCAAGCCAACATGCCCCCTCGGACACCTCGACTGCCTATGCGGCATAGCACCGGAGGTCATAGCGCGCAAGACGCTGCAGCTGATGAAAGGCGCGGCGCCGCATTAATTCACCGGTAGCCCCGACCACGGTTTCACTACGCACAATGTTTTCATTTATCGTCATATCGGCAATTTTCTGGATCTTCACCGCGGCCTGGTTTCTCGTGGTGCAGAAGCCGGTGTTTGCCCTCTACAACCGCCGCCTGAGCGCCGGCCAGCTGACGGCCGCATCGCTTGCCGGCGCGTGGCGTCACGGCTTCGTGTCGGATGCCATCGTGGCGTCCTATCTCACGGCGCTGCCGCTTGTTGCGGGCGCGCTGTCGACAATGGTGCCCGCCGTCGCCTTCACGCCGGTGATGACCGTGGTCAGCGTCATCGTGTCGCTGGCCGTCGGGCTCCTCGTCACAGCCGACGCCGCCCTCTATCCGTTCTGGAAATTCAAAATCGACGCTTCGGTGTTCGCCTATCTGCGCTCGCTCAAAGGTGCCACTGCCAGCGTCTCGACGGCCTATCTCATCACCGGCATATCGGCATGGCTGCTGATGTCGGCCACCTTCTTCGTCACCTGGTGGGGCGCCGCCCGTGTGGGCTGCATGATAGCGCCGCTCCCCGCCGCCGCTCCGCAATGGTGGGGCTATCCGCTCATCGTGCTGCTGTTGGCCCTGGCCGCCGGCATCCTCTTCGTGATCATTCGCGGTGTGGGCATGCGTCCCTACAATCCGAGCGTGGTCTATTTCAGCGCCAATCCGTTTCTCAATCATCTGGCCCTCAACCCGGGCTACAACATGATCTACTCGCTCACCACCGGCAACGATTTTCACGGCATGTTTCAGTCGATGCCCGCCGACGAATGCGACGCCGTCATCAGCGAGATGTTTCCCGCCCCGTCAGCCGCGCCTTCGCAGCGGATACTGCGCACCACGCGTCCCGACATCATCTTCATCGTGTGGGAGAGCCTCGGCGCCGACCTCACCGATCTCACGGGAAAGCTCTCGGGCGTGACTCCCAACCTTGCGGCTCTCGCCGCCAACGGCGTGCTGATGGGCAATGTCACCTCGGGCAGCTTCCGCACCGACCGCGGCCTGGTGTGCCTGTTGAGCGGATATCCCGCGCAGCCCACCACGAGCATCATCCGCTACACACGCAAGCTCCCCAACCTGCCCGGCCTGCCGCGCACGCTGCGCGACCGCGCCGGCTACACCACCATGGCCGTCCACGGCGGCGACATGAGCATCATGCACAAAAGCGACTACTATCTGGCGTGCGGCCACGACCGGCTGCTGAGCATCCGCGATTTCCCCGCCGCGGCCGAGCGCTGCAAATGGGGCGTCCACGATGGTCCGGTGATGGAGCGCGTGGCCGACGAGGCGCTCAGCCTGACAGCCGCCGGTCGCCAGCCCTGGATGATTACCGTGCAGACGCTCAGCTCCCACGAGCCTTTCATCGTGCCCGGTGAGCCGCGCCGCGCCGATAAGATCGAAAACGCCTACGCCTACAGCGACCATGCCCTCGGCCTCCTCGTCGACCGCCTCAAGAGCACTCCGCTGTGGGACAACCTGTTGATCGTCGTGGTCGCCGACCATAGCCTCAACCTGCCTCGGCCGGTCACCGACCGACGCGCCCACGCCCATATCCCGCTGGTGCTCGGCGGCGGCGCCGTCGCACATCCCGACGTCATCGACACGCTCATGAGCCAGACCGATCTGGCCGCGACGCTTCTCGCCCAGATGGAGCTGCCTCACGACGATTTCGCCTTCAGCCACGACATCCTCTCGCCCGACTACGCCAACCGCTTCGGCCTCCACATATTCAACAACGGCATTATGCTCCGCGATGCCGGCGGATACACAGTCTACGATACCATGCTCGAACGCGTTATCGAAGGCTCCGACGACCCCGGACGCCTTCACCGCATGCGCGCCATCTTGCAGAAAATCTATCAGGACCTCGATAAAAAATAAACAGTCGCAAGCTCAGATAAAAAATGAACATAGGCAATCTCACATCACGCCTCAAAGCAGTCTTTTCACGCCAATCGCTCGCCGCGGCAGCCCATTCCGCGCCCGGCACGGTGGTGATCAACCTGCTGTGGGTCTACGTGCTTTATTTCATATGCCGCCTCGTGTTTCTGTGGATCAACTACGGCACCCTCTCCGGCGGCCTCACCTTCGGCTCGCTGATCACCATGTTCCGCGGCGGCTTCCTCTTCGACACCTCCGCGATCTGCTACACCAATTCGCTCTACATACTGCTCGTGCTGCTGCCGCTCCATCTGAAGGAGCGCCGCTGGTGGGCCACGATGACCAAGTGGATCTACGTGATTGTCAACTCGTTGTGCATGCTCCTCAACCTTGGCGACACGGTGTTCTTCGAATTCCGCCATCAGCGCGTCACCTCGGCCGTGTTACGCGAATTCGGCGGCGAGGGCAACCTCTGTTCCATCGTCGGCACCGAGCTGCTGAGCCACTGGTATCTCGTGGTGCTTTTCGCCCTGATGGTGTGGTCGCTCATCCGTTTCTTCCGCCGTCCGGCGCTACCCGCACCGGGCCGTCCGCTCTGGCGCTACTATGTGAGCCGCACCTTCTGGCTGGCTCTCGCCGGTTTGCTGGCTGTGTGCGGCATGCGCGGCAATGTCTTCTTCCTCTCGGCCACACGCCCAATCTCGATCAACTACGCCTTCCGCTACACGCTCATCCCTGAGCAGACGGGCATCGTGCTGAACACCCCTTTCTCGATGATCCGCACCATCGGCCAAAGCACCATCCCGACGCCCCACTATTTCGCCACCGGGGAGGAGCTGGCCGCCGTCTATTCGCCGCTGCACACCCCGTCGGCCACGGCCGTGCCCACCGGGAAAAACATCGTGATACTGATCGTGGAGAGCTTCGCCCAGGAATTCATCGGCGCTCTCAACAGCGACCTCGACGGTGGCACCTACAAAGGCTACACGCCCTACATGGATGCCATGCTCGACAGCTGCATGTATTTCGACCAGATGATCGCCAACACCTACTACAGCATCGACGCGCCGCCCGCCGTCCTCGCCTCCATACCCCGCGCCGAGCGCCCATTCGTGGTGTCGCCCCACTCGATCAACCACATCAACTCCATAGCCACCGAGCTCAAGAAGATAGGCTACACCTCGGCATTCTTCCACGGCGCCGACAACGAGTCGCTCGGCTTCCACGCCTTCACACGGCAGGCCGGCTTCGACCGCTACTACGGCCAGAACGAGTTCTATGCCGACAGCCGCTTCGGCGGCCGCGCCGAATTCGACGGCACCTGGGGCGTCTGGGACGAGCCGTTCCTCCAGTTCTTCTGCGCCAAGCTCAGCGAGATGCCGCAGCCCTTCATCGGCACCGTCTTCACCCTCTCGAGCCACCATCCCTTCAAGGTGCCCGAAAAATACAAAGACCGCTTTGTCGACGAAGGCGCCCATCAGCTCCACAAATGCATCCGCTACACCGACTATTCGATCCACCGCTTCTTTGAGGAGGCCCGCCGGCAGCCGTGGTTCAACAACACCATATTCGTGATCTGCGCCGACCACGCCAGCTCGAAGCGCACCCACGACGTCTACAAGACGGCCATGGGCGATGTCCGCGCCCCCATCTTCTTCTACGACCCGTCGGGCTCCCTGCCGCGCGGCCGCCAGCCGGGCATCTCGCAGCACATCGACATCATGCCCACGCTTCTCAACTATGTGGGCTACAACCGTCCCTACATAGCTTTCGGTAAGGACCTGCTGAACACTCCCGCCGACGAGACGTGGGGCTTCAACTGGAATTCGATGCCCATCTACATCAAAGGCGACTACATGATGATGTTCGACACCGAACGCGTGCAGGCGCTCTACAACTACCGCAAGGACCCGCTGCTGAAGCACAACCTCCAAGGCACCGGCCTGCCCGAGGAAGCCGATATGGAGCGCCATGTCAAGGCCGTCATCCAGTCCTATCTCGAGCGCATGAACGCCGACAATGTGGTGGTGAAATGAAAAAGTGTTATCTTTGCATTCAATGAGCCGCTATCTCTTCATATCACGCAACTACAAGCATCCGCACTGCGGAGGCGGTGTTGCGCGCACCGACATCGAGAAGGTGATGGAGAGCATGGGCTATGAGAATATAGGCCTGCGCCGCACGTTCAGCCACAACGGCATCGTGCATTCGCTCCGCAACATCTACGGTGTGATGCGCGCCATGCGCCGCCTCCGGACGGGCGATATCGTGGTGGTGCAGTATCAGATGAAATCCTATGAGCGCTTTTGCCGCGCCGCCAGAAAGCGGGGCGCCAAAGTGATATGCCTGATCCACGATCTCGACTCGTGGCGCGACAAGAAGCTGACGCCGCAGCAGGAGATGCCGCTGCTCAATATGGCCGACGTGCTGCTCACCCACAACCATGCCATGCGCAGCTGGCTCGAAAGCCAGGGCTGCACGGCGCCGATGGTCGATTACGAGATTATGGACTATATCCACGGAGTGTCAGGCGATCCCCACGGCTACCCCTACAATGGGAAGTTCTCGCTCTTCTTCGTCGGCAACCTCTCGCCGCGGCTCAACGGCTGGATCTACGAGCTCGCAAAGGCGATGCCCGACCGCAAGATTTATCTCTACGGCTCGGAATATGACGAGAAGCTCGGCAGCGCCATGCCCAACCTGCGTATGTGCGGCGAACGGCTCGACACCGAGATAATATCCTCGCACAAAGGCGATTTCGGCATCTCATGGTATGGCACGTCGCTCGACGAGGGCGTCGGCAAGGTGGGCGAATACATGGCTATCAACAATCCCCACAAGGTGGGGCTCTACCTGCGCTGCAACGCTCCGGTGGTGGTGTGGTCACGGGCCGGCCGCGCCGGGCTCATCCGCAGCCGCGACATCGGCATCGCCGTAGACTCGCTCCGCGACCTCGACGCGGCGCTCTCGGCTGTGACGCCGACCGACTATTCGCGCATGCTGGCCAATGTGGCGTGCATCAACACCGAGCTCAAGTCGGGCCGGTTCCTCCGCCGAGCGCTTAAAAAAGCCATCGAAATCATCAATAAATGACAGAATAACCGAACTCTCGCAATATGGATAAGCCATCGACCGACACTGACAGCCGTCCGCTGTTTTCAATATTCATTCCTTCGTGGAACAATCTTCCGTTTCTCAAGATATGCGTCGAGAGCATCGAGCGCAATTCGACCTACCGCCACGAGATACTGATCCACGTCAACGACGGTTCGGACGGAACGCTCGAATGGGTGCGGTCCAGGGGCTACAAATACACGCATTCCACCGATAATATCGGCGTCTGCTGGGCCATGAACGGGCTCCGCCCGCTGATGACCACCGACTATGTGTTGTACGTCAACGACGACATGTATGTGCTTCCCGGCTGGGATGAGGCTCTCTACGATGAAATCCGTCAGCGCGGCGACGACAAGCTGTGGTATTTCGGATCGACGCTCATCGAGCCGAAAGCGCGTATGCGCCACTTCGCCAACCGCGATTTCGGCCTCTCCCCCGAAACGTTCCGCGAGCAGGAGCTTCTCGACACTTACCGCTCGCTTCAGCCCGACGACTGGGCCGGCGCCCTCTTCCCGCCCACGGTCGTTCACCGCGACATGTGGGATCTCGTCGGCGGCTACAGCGTGGAGTTCTCGCCCGGCATGGGCTCCGACCCCGATTTCAACGCCAAGCTGTGGCTCGCCGGTGTCAGGACCTTCAAGGGTGTGGGCCGCAGTATGGTCTACCACTTCAAAAACGTGTCGGTCAACAGAATAGTGAAAAACGACGGCCCCGTGCAGTTTCTCCGTAAATGGGGCATCACTATACGCGCGTTCTATCAGCAGCTCATGCTGTTTGATCACCCGTGGAGTGCGGACAACCGCGTGAATCCCAAGACGCTGCGCACCGAGCTGCTGCGCAGCTCCGGCAAGAAACTGCTCAAGCTGTTCGCCCGTCCGGCCGCAAAGCAGCTGTGGGAAGAGATAGGCGACGACGTTTCGGTAATGCTGCCCGGGCGCGGCGACGAACCCCGACAGTCAGCCCCGAAAAACGATTGATCATCCAACCGCTGTCAGTCATGAACATAGGATTTGATGCAAAGAAAGCGATCGTCAATCTCACTGGCATAGGCAACTACAGCCGGCGCGTCATCGCGGCGCTGAGCATGGCATATCCCGCCGACGGACTCTTTCTCTTCGGGCCGCGCAAAGAGCCGAAGGCGGCGCTCCCCGTGGCGGAAAACGTCAGCCGCG
>URWH01000046.1 GCA_900551515.1 uncultured Porphyromonadaceae bacterium | reverse complement strand
CGACCAAAGCGTCGGACCCGACAGCCGCCTCATAGTGCTTGGCGACGGATTCCGTCTCATGACCTATGGCGTATGGGACGGCCGGGCGTTTGCACTTCATAAAATTTCTGAATTAACCTGCGACCCGGATGGGAAATGACCGAAAAGCCCGCAATTTCATAGATTAAAAAATATTAACACTTCCCGCCACAACCGCCATTATTTTGTTCCGATTGATTATCAGGCCATTGCCCCCGACCAACAACAAATATTGCAAAAAACACTGCTGCATAACATATAAAAATATTTGTCATGAGGCAAAATTAAAGGATATCTTTGTGGCGTAAAACCTAACACAATCTTTTTCACCTTAGAAATTGTACCTATTGGAAACTCATAAGAAGGGACTATGCGAGTAGTCCCTTTTTATCTATCTCCACCCCGCTAAATCCCACCCCTATGGCTTTAACCTACAACCGCCACGACAACGAGATAGTCCTCTGCCGCGAATTCACTTCCGACGCCGAGGCCCACATCGCGCAATCGATGCTCGAGCAGGAAGGCATCGTGTGCATCATCGACAATGAGCTCTTTTCACGCATCTATCCCGTGGGCGGCGAGCTGGGCGGACTGCGGCTGATGGTGCGCGCACGCGATCTCGACCGCGCCAACGCCATCATCGACTCTCTGAATTTCGAAGGTAACTGAATCAACCCACTGACCTTTTCACACCATGAACGCCGATATCCGACTCAACAAAAATCATCTCGTGCAGACGCTCCAGAAGCCGTCAAGCGAATTCACCAAGGACGACATCATCCGCTACATCGAAGCCGAGCGGATCGAGCTGGTCAACTTCATGTATCCCGCCGGCGACGGCCGGCTCAAGACGCTCAACTTCGTCATCAACGACCTCCGCTACCTCGACACCATCCTCAGCTTCGGCGAGCGCGTCGACGGCTCCAGCCTCTTTGAGCACATCGATCCGGCCAACAGCGACCTCTACGTCATCCCCCGCTTCACGACAGCGTTCCGCGACCCCTTTGCCGAGATACCCACCGTCACCATGCTGTGCACCTTCTTCGACAAAGACGGCCGTCCGCTCGCCAACTCGCCCGAACAGATACTCCGCAAAGCATGCGAAGAATTCACCAAAGTGACCTCGCTCGAATTCAACGCTATGGGCGAGCTCGAATTCTACGTCATCGCCCCCGACGACGGCACCTATCCGGCCACCGACCAGCACGGCTACCACGAGTCGGCCCCCTTTGCCAAATTCAACGAGTTCCGCACACTCTGCATGAGCTACATAGCCGCAGCCGGCGGACAGATCAAATACGGCCATTCCGAAGTGGGCAACTTCACCGCCGACGGCATCATCTACGAGCAGAACGAAATCGAATTTCTTCCCGTCCGCGCGCAGGATGCCGCCGATCAGCTCGTCATTGCCAAATGGATCATCCGCAACCTCTCGCGACGCATGGGCTACACCGTCACATTCGCGCCGAAAATCACCACGGGCAAAGCCGGCTCCGGCCTCCACATCCACATGCGCCTCAACGATCCCGCCACGGGCCGCAACATGATGCTCGACGAAAGGCGGCATATCAGCGACGACGCCCGCCGCGCCATCGCCGGCATGATGACGATGGCACGCTCCATCACCGCCTTCGGCAACACCAACCCCACATCCTATTTCCGCCTCGTGCCCAATCAGGAAGCCCCCACCAACATCTGCTGGGGCGACCGCAACCGCTCCGTCCTCGTGCGCGTACCGTTGGGATGGACCGCAGATACCGACATGTGCGCCGCCGCCAACCCCGGCTCGCATGCCTCCGCGGCTCCGGTCGAGGGCAAGCAGACCGTGGAGATACGCTCGGCCGACGGCTCGGCCGATGTCTACCTGCTCATCGCCTCACTGGCCGTGGTCTGCCGCCATGGATGGGAAATGGAGCATGCGCTTGAAAAAGCCGCCGACACCTACGTCGACGTCGACATCCACCGCCCAGAAAATGCCGGCCGTCTTGCATCACTCGACCACCTCCCCGCCTCATGCGCCGAATCGGCCGACGCCCTGCTCGCCGACCGCGCCGTCTACGAATCGCGCGGCGTTCCCCCCGGCCGTCATCGACAGCACTGCCGCCGCCCTTAAAAAATTCGCCGGCACCGACACTTCAGAAAAATCCATGTCGGATTTGGTCAGACGATTCCTCCACTCTTGCTGATGATTCCGATATGCCCGGCGTCAGAGGGTCAGACAACGGCCACCGGTAGATAAAATCTTTTCGTTTTTCGACAAAAAAGAGAGTAAATTTACTCTCTTTTTTGCATTATCATCATTTCTGATGACAACACATCAATTTTAATAATTATATATTTGTGGATTATTTTAAACCAATCATTTCAATTTAAAATGAATCCACATTTCCATCACTATTTTCTCTCTCTGATCATCGCGCTCGCATGCGCCACCGGCACATCGCACGCCGCAGATGATCCCGGCTACACACTGGAATTCAAATTCCAAAGAAATTACGGATACCTCGATATCGATTCCGTTTGTGTTGTTTCCGGCTACACCGGCACCTTGCCGGCTGAACTCACGATCCCGTCGACGGGAACAATCGACGGGAAAACCTATCCGGTGGAGGGCATTGGGGATTGCGCGTTAGGAAATTGCGAAACTCTTGAAAAAGTCAATCTGCCCAATACACTGAAAATAATCTTCTCTCGTGCATTCTCAGGTTGCGCTTCATTGCAATCAGTCACGCTTCCGGATAGCGTTTTATTAATAGATGTCGAAGTTTTTTATAATTGTAGCGCACTGCGCCATATAGAGCTTTCGAAAAACCTCAAACAAATTAATGATCAAGCATTTGGCTTTTGCGAATCATTAGAGGAGATTACATTTCCTGATTCTCTCGAAATAATCATGCGGCATGCTTTCGTCGACTGCCACTCCCTGAAAAGCGTATTCATTCCCAAGTCTGTGCGTTCGCTCGACAACCCGTTTCCCGGATGCAAGTCTTTGACAGAGATTAACGTCGATCCTGACAACCCCAACTTTAAATCATGCGACGGAGTACTCTTTAGCAAAAGCGGACTACTTTATGACGAAAGCGTACAACTTCTTATGTGCTATCCTGCCGGAAAGTTCAGTGAAACGTATATAATTCCTGCTGAAGTGACGAATTTCGACGTATTTAGTTTCCGTTTTTCCAACATAAGGAATCTGGTTTTTCCCGACGAATTAGATCCGAAAGCATTACCCAGAGAAGGCAAAAGGGCATTCTGGCTTTGTGACAGCATAAAGACACTCACCGTCGGGCCCAAGATCAATAATCTGATACCATTCAGCATGATGGCTTCCAAAGGCCATGCTTTGGAAAAACTGATAGTGCGCAACTATGACCCGCCATTGATTGACACAGTTCTTTACAACAATGAATATGTATCGTTGATGGAAGTTGGAAAAACACAGGTGATCGTTCCGAAAAATGCAGGAGCGCAATACCGCGCCGACAGCATCTGGAGCAAATTCGAGATCATTGAATCTGACTATAACGTACCGTGTCCCGCCGAACTGATCTACGAAATGGTTGACGGCTCCGAAACCGAATGTTTCGTCAGGGGTTATTACGGCGATCTGGCAGGTGAGGTCGTGATACCGGAGACGGCGACCGTCAACGGAGCACAATGCAAGGTGGTCGGTTTCAGCCTCTACCGTAATACAGCGTTCGCCGGAAACACCGATATAACCCGCGTCAGCTATCCCGAATGCTTTACCGGCATTCCGGGCAACACGTTCGAAGGATGCACGGGCCTTGTCGAATTCAAAATCGGCAAAAACTTCACTCACACGCCCTCCGGCAGCCTCACATATGCATTCGGCGGTTGCACCCGGCTCAAGGCTTACACCATCGATCCGGCAAACACCGAGCTGAAGGTTGTTGACGGCGTGGTGTATTCCGCCGACGGAACAACCCTCTCAGCTTTCCCTCCCGGACGTACGGGTCACTTCTCGATCCCGTCGACCGTGACAAAAATATCCCCTTATGCTTTCTACCGCTGCGCCATCGGTAGCGTCGATATTCCCGCTTCGGTCACGGTCATTCCCCAACAGGCATTTTACGGATGCTCTCAACTTGAAAGTGTCACTTTCCACGAAGGACTGACAACGATCGAAGCCGAGGCTTTCGCCGGTTGCACGGTTTTGAAATCAATCCGGTTCCCCGAATCCCTCACTTCATTATATCTTCTCCCGTTCCGTGACTGCGACGCCCTTGAAAGCGTCACCATCGGAAAAAATCTCACTTCCATCAATGGAAACTCCGGCAACGCCTTCCACTCATGCCGTTCGCTCAAGGAGATCAAGGTCGACAAAAGCAACCCCAACTATTCCGACATCGACGGCGTGCTGTTCGACAAAAAGAGAGAGACTCTGCTCTGCTTCCCGTCGGGACGCACAGGCGAATACACGATGCCTGCCTCGACCACCGGTCTCGGAATATACGCCTTCAGCAATGTAAGCATCAACTCACTGAGGCTCTCCGATGCCATGGAGGATCTGGGGTATTGCTCATTCAGGAACTGCACCAGTATCAAACGGCTCACTCTCGGACGCGCCCTGTCTTCGATAAACGAGAGCAATCTCAGTGTGTGGGGCGGCTCGATCGAAGAGGTCGTGTCGCTGAACCCGACTCCGCCCCAGATCCCCGACGCGCTTGTAGGATATGGCTATGGCATTTTCGACACCAGAAACACAAAAGTCCGCGTCCCGATGGACTACTTCGAGACCTACGAAGCAAACAGCACTTGGAAGCGATTCGAAATCACCCCCTGGTGGGAAAGCCACATGACCGATAAGTTCACTTATGAGGCCAACGACGCCGACTATACTTGCTCCATAACCGGTACAAATATTGAGATGCCGTCGGGCGTGCTCGTCATTCCGGAAACGATCTCGATCAACGGCATCGATCACTCCGTAATGGCCATTGCCGACAACGCTTTTGCCGAATCGGATCTCACCGAGCTCCATCTGCCGGCTACGGTAACAGCCATTGGCGACGGCGCCTTCTCTGGAAATGACCTGAAGAAGGTTGAATTGCCAGACAATGTCGAAAGGATCGGCTATGAGTCGTTTGCACAAAACTCCGGCCTGAAGGAAGTGTTGCTGGGACAATCCTTATCGGAAATCGGAGAGAAATCTTTTGCCGGATGCCCGGCCATATGTTCGGTCATCTCGCTCAACCCTGTCCCGCCTACAGTCGACGGCGCTGAAGCTATGGCATTTATATCACGATCCACGCCCGAGAGCGATGTTTTCGATCAGGAAGTTTACGAAAACGCAACGCTCACCGTGCCCGAAAGCGCCATTGATGCCTATCGCTCCGCTCCAGTATGGCGCAACTTCGTGCAGACCACATCGGGAATGGATGTCGTCATAGCCGATCCGGGTTACAGGGTCATTACCTCCAACGGCATTATCATGATCGGAGGACTGGAAGGCAACGAACGGATCACCGTTTACGATCCGATCGGCAACCTCCTCTACCGCGGCTGCTCGCCCGAAATACGCATCAACCGCAGCGGAATCGTGATCCTCAACATCAACGGTCACGCCATGAAGCTGAAACTCTGACGCAACGCACGCGCCCGCTAACGAAGGAGGCTGTGGCAAACCGTTTGAACCGGTTGCCACAGCCTCCTTAAATTTTTTCAGTGTCGTCAGACGGCGGCGGCTGTCAGTTGCCGCAAGTCTTCGTCCGACGGGTTCACAGCCGCGATACGTCCATCGGGGCCGATCAGAAATGACTGTAAACCATTTTCCATTTCATACTTCCGGATAAGATCGGAAGCCTCCTGAGGAGTCACATGAAACTGCGATTCGCCATTAAGGCCGTCACGGCGCACTATCTCACGAAAAAGGCGCTGATTGCGGTCGAAATTGACCGCTACGTGACTCACCTGTCCTGCTCCGGCGCTTTCAACATATCTGTCGTAGTGATTGACAGCTATGCGTGACGAGGCATCGTTCGATGCCCAGAAACTCACTATCACGAAGCGTCCGCTGAAATCGGATGACGAAACGTCTTTGCCATCCGTGGCCTCCACTTTGAAATATGGCGCTTTCATGCCTTCGGCAGCATTATTCACGCGCTCGGTGTTGGCCGACACTGTCAGGAGAAGGACTGCGAAGATCGCAATGATGTTCATTGTTTTCTTCATTACGTTCCTTTTATGTTAAACATCAGATTTCGCTGCCTGCATGAGCCGGCTTATGATATCCGTCGAGGGATGCATGGCAACAAAATCCCGCCGATTTTCGGCATATCCGCCACGACTCTTCGTGCGGTTTTGTTTATAACAACACCACAAAATTACTAATTCTCAGCGCAACTGCAAAATTAACACAATGATACACCGCCTTTTAACCCTCCGACACTCTCTCCATCGTCGCTATTCATGCGGCATTCGGAGCGAAAGTTAATTTAAGTTAACCCGGCGGACTTCACACCCTTTTTAACACTTCATGGGCGATAACCTGACTCCTTCAAGGCTGTCGGCGACTGAAAGAATTCACGGCTGAGGAGCGCGCTGAGCTGTGTTTCGGCATGCGATTTCAGATAGCTGCTCACTATGCGGTAGCCGATATAGCGGCCGGCGCGGCCGGGCGCCTGCGGATTGATCAGAGGTGTCGACGGAGCCGGTCCCGTGAGGCGGTGGGCGATGGAGGGATCCACACTGAAAAGCATATCCTCCGACGCCATACGCTGCCAGATGCGCGGCTCGTTGTCGGCAAGCCATTTCATCTCATCGGCATCGTAGCCCAACGCAGCGGCGGCTGTGGCGCCCGGCACGATGCGTTCGACGGCAGCGGCCACGGCGCCTTCATACAGAAGGCGTGAGAGCACTGTCTGGCCGTCGCTCTCATCATAAGGATATTGCGACCGGATCAGGGCTTCGGCCACCTGATAGGGAATCTGCGACGGTGTCTTGGTGCGGCGCACATATTCGTCAAACGAGCCATAGCCCTCGTAATCAGCGCCCAGGAAATGATTCAAACCGAGAAGCACTACGCTGTCGGCAATGACCACCGACTGACTGTAGGGCGTTACATAGCCTATCACCCTGCTCGGAAAGGTGAGGCCGGGCAGCTCACGCTCGGCAGCGACTTTCACCGCTCCGAGAGCGGCCGACGGCGCCGACAGGTCGGGCAGCAGCCGCTCCACATCAGGCTGAAACACTTTCGTGGCCGCCGACGATGCAAGCGCCATCATCAGCTGATCATCGCTGCCGCCTCCGTTCACTGCACGCATCAGATCAATGACAGGAGCATAGAGGGTTCTGAGGGAGTCACGTGACTCGGACGAAAGCGACGGATATGCCGCC
This sequence comes from uncultured Porphyromonadaceae bacterium, assembly GCA_900551515.1. Next base: position 4,196 of record URWH01000046.1, on the reverse strand, counting down.
ACGGCACGGTCAAAACGTTCGATCTCAACAATTTCGGCCTGTGCGGCCGGCGATGCCGGTGTCACGGCGGCCGAATCCTTCTTGCCGTCGGCCGATCCCGAGCAAGCGGCGAGAGTCACGGCAATTAGTGCGGCGGAAAGAGATTGATATATCCTGTGTTTCATATCTGCGACCAATTAAAGTAGGCCAAAATTACGCAAAAGTTATTCAACTTTCCCATTTCCGCACACCAAAATTAAGTTTTTAAGCCATCTTTTTGTAATTTTGCAACCGACTACACATTATAATAATAATGTATCAACGCCCTGATGCCGGAATGAAAAAGATGTATCACAGATCTCTTGCCGCGGTGCTTATGGCTTTTCTCGTCATAAGCCTGCTCTGTCCGCTATCGGCTATGGGCAAAGATTTCGTGGTGGTCATCGATGCCGGACACGGCGGCAAGGACGGCGGTGCGCCGGGCAGCTACAGCAACGAAAAAGACGTCAATCTGGCCGTGGCTCTCCGGCTTGGGCAGGAGATCAAGTCGAGATACAAAGATGTGAAGGTGGTCTACACCCGATCGACCGATGTCTTCGTCACCATCAAAGGCCGCATGGACAAAGCGAAAGCCGCCAATGCCGACCTCTTCATCTCGCTTCACTGCAACTCGGCCGCCAACAGCAATCCGCACCGCAAATCGCTCGCCGGCACTTCGGTCTACGTGCTCGGCAATCATAATGCCGACGACAATATCGACCTGGCCATGCGCGAAAACAGCGCCATTCTGCTCGAGGACGACTACAAGACCACCTATGCCGGATTCGACAACTCGCCCGAATATTACATCTTCACCGAGATCAACCAGACGAAGATGATGGGCAAAAGCAACTCGGTGGCCAATGAGATCCAGCGGCAGCTCGTAAGCCATGCCGGCCTGGCCGACAAACATGTCAACGAGACGAGCCGTCTGTGGCTCCTCCTCCACTCCACCATGCCCGCAATTCTCATCGAGATGGACTATATCTGCAATCCGACGCGCGAGAAGTTTCTCAACTCCAAGGACGGGCAGCGCAAAATAGCCGAAGCCATAGCCAACGGCATCAACAACTATCGCAAGACGCTCGGCCACAAGACTGACAAAGCTGGCGCCGCATCGCCGGACGACAGCGCCGCTGCGGCTCCCGAAACGGCTGCACCGGCGGCCTCCGAACCGGCTCCCAAAGCAGCACCGAAGGGCGGGACAGTCTATAAGATCCAGTTCCTCGTATCGCCGAAACTCCTCAAAGACGGATCGCCGCAGTTCAAGGGCCTCAGCCCCGTGAGCCACTACAAGGAGGGCGGCACCTACAAATACACCTACGGCGAATTCCCCTCGCAGGAGGCCGCAGCCGCACAACTCAAAACCGTAAGAAAGAAATTCAGCGACGCTTTCGTGATCAAAACCATCGACGGCCGGCGCGTAAAATAAATAAGACAAACGAATCAAAACACCATTCAGGATCATAAAGATGAAGATCAGACACTCAAAAGAATTCGCAATCGGCCTCTCTGTGTTAGTGGCTCTCGTTGTGGTTTACTTCGGCATCGAATATCTCAAAGGAAACAACATATTTAAGCCGGCCAACTATTATTACACCACCTACACCGACGTGGCCGGACTGGCACAGTCGGCGCCCGTCAGCCTCAACGGCTACAAGGTGGGCATGGTGCGCGAGATCGAATATCAGTACGACAATCCCGGCCATGTGCGCGTTGAAATGAGCCTTGATAAAGAGCTCAGCCTGCCCGAAGGCACACAGGCCGTACTCGTCACCGACATGCTCGGCACATCGTCAATAGAGCTGCGCCTCGGCACCGGCAAGAAATATTGCGAGGTAGGATCGGAAATTCCGGGCATCAAAACGGCAGGTCTCATGGGCAGCGTCACCGAAGATATCCTCCCGGCCGTCGGCGATATCGTTCCGAAAATCGACTCGCTGATCACATCATTGAACGCTCTGGTCGGGAGCCCGGCGCTGCGCAGTTCTCTCGACCACCTCGAAATCGCGCTTGCCAATATCGAAGCCGGAAGTGCAAAACTCAATCTGGCCATGAACAACGTGCCGGGCATCACGGCCGATGCCACCACGGTAATGGCAAACGTCAAACAGATGTCGGCAAGCCTCAACACCATAGCCGGCGACCTCACCGCCGTTTCCTCACAACTCAAGGATATGCCGATACAATCGACCGTCGACAATCTCTATCAGACCTCGCAGTCGATCAAATCGCTCATGAGCAAACTCGACGGCAAAGACTCCTCGCTCGGAATGCTTCTCAACGACCGCGAACTCTACAACAACCTCAACAACGCATCGGCAAGCCTCGACTCCCTGCTGCGCGACGTTAAGAAAAATCCGAAACGCTACATCAGCATCAAGCTGCTGTAACAGGGCACAATTTAGATTTATTCCAAATAGCAACCTTACGGCCGATTTGCACGGATTCATATTGATAACCGTTGTAAATTGGCCGTTTTTATCGAAGATTTCCTTAAACTAAAACTTGATCACTGCCACACGTTACTCCCACCCAACATACTACACTTTGCGCGGTTACGGAATTAATTTAAAGTTTTACTTTAATGACTTATATAACAGTCCATAATCTACTGTCAATCAAACGCGTGCACCCGGATTCAAATTTGCAAATAAAAAGCGATTTGTTTTTGCGAAAAAATAATCTCAATTTTGTATTGCAAAAGTACAACCAATCTCCCGGCCGCATCAGCAGCCAAACGCTATTATTGACACCCCTATTTATGACGACGGACAACCATCAGCAACTATGGGAAAAATGCCTTGCCATTTTCCGTGACAACCTGCCGGCCGAGCAATACGACGCTTGGTTCAAGCCTGTCACATCCGTGAGCTTCACAGACAGCAAGCTGATTCTCATGGTGCCCTCACAGTTCTTCATCGAACAGCTCGAAGAACGCTACACCAACCTACTGCGCCGCACCCTCTACAAGGTCTACGGCCCGAAAATGAAACTCTACTATCATTTCAACCAGATTGGCAATGAACCGTCGACAGGTGTCACAATGGGCAGCTCGAAGCCCAGCACAGCCGTAGCGCCCAAGCCGGGAGCCTCCTCCAATCCGTTCCGTCAGCAGGAGCTCCGGGAGATTGATGCACAGCTCAACCCCAACTACACTTTTGAAAACTATTGCGGCAGCGTCAGCAACCGCGTTGCCCGCTCCATAGGCGAAGCCATAGCCAACGATCCGAAATGCAAGACCTTCAATCCCCTGTTTGTCTTCGGCGCTCCGGGCGTAGGCAAGACCCACCTCATTCAGGCCATCGGCATCCGCATCAAGGAAAAGACGCCCTCAATGCGCGTGCTCTACATCACGGCCCGACTGTTTGAGAGCCAGTACACCACCGCCGTCAAGAATGGCAAAATCAACGATTTCATCAACTTCTATCAGAGCATCGACACTCTGATCATCGACGATATTCAGGATCTGATCGGGAAGCAAGGCACCCAAAATACCTTTTTTCACATCTTCAATCACCTGATCCTCAATCAGAAGCAGCTCATCCTTGCCAGCGACTGCTGCCCCTCGAAGATGGAAGGCATGGAACGCCGGCTCATCTCGCGTTTCACAATGGGCATGACAGCCGAGCTCGAGAGCCCCGACTATCAGCTCCGTAAAGAAGTGCTCCGCCAGAAAGCCGAGCAGGACGGACTCGAACTGCCCGAGGATGTGATGGACTATATAGCCACCAACGTCACCGACAGCATCCGCGAGCTCGAAGGCATCGTGGTGTCGATCACCGCCCACGCAGCCATCCTCAACGTCGACATCAACCTCGATCTCGCCCGCAAGGTGCTGGCAAATGCCGTCAAGGTCAACCACCGTCAGATCAATTTTGAGATCATCACCCAGGAAGTAGCCTCACACTATGGCATCGAGCCCGATCAAATCTTCACCAAATCACGCAAGCGCGAAATATCCGACGCCCGCCAGATGGTGATGTATCTCGCCAAGAAACACGCCAAGATGCCCTACACCGCCATCGGCACACGCCTCTCGCGCACGCATTCCACCGTGCTTTACGCCTGCAAAAACATCGAAGAGCGCCTGCCAATCGAGAAGCAACTGCAGACCGATATCGCCGACATCGAAAGCGCCCTGATAAAATAAAATCAATACCACGCATACACAAGAT